>NZ_JBHUVA010000009.1:124341-136409 GCF_042670805.1 Micromonospora sp. NPDC057141
TCAGCGAGCGCACCGGCTACCCCGTCGACCTCATCGAACTCGACCTCGACCTCGAAGCCGACCTCTCCATCGACTCCATCAAGCGCGCCGAGGTCGCCGGCGAAGTCGCCCAACGCCTCGAACTCGCCGTCGAAGGCGACGAGTCCGAGCTGGAAGACCTCGTCAAGGCCCGCACCGTCCGCGCCATGGTCACCTGGCTCGACGAGAAGCTCAACGGCGCGGTCACCGCGACGGCGACCCTCACCGCGACGGCGAGCATCGCCGCCCCGGCCGAGACCACCCCGGTTCCCGTGCCGGCCGCGCCGGAGCCGGCCGACGCCGGGGTCGGCGTCGGGATCGCCCCCAAGCGGCTGGTGGCGCAGGAGAGCGTCCGCACCGAGCCGGTCGGCGACCCGGCCACCGTGCTCGCCGGCACCCGGTTCCTGATCACCGGCGGCGGCGCGATCGGCGCGTACCTGGCGGAACTGCTCGGCGAGTACGGCGCCAGCGGCCAGCTCGGCGTGCTCGACAGCGCGCAGGCCGGCGAGGGCTTCGACGGGGTGCTCGTCCTCGACGGGCTCACCAACCTTGACGAGCCGCTGCTGCCCGACGTGTTCCCGCTGTTGCAGCGGGCGCTCGCGACCGGCCCGCGCTGGCTGCTGGCCGCCGGGGCCCGCGACGCCGCCGGCGCCGCCGACGGCATGCCCGGCCTGTTCCGCACCATCGCCCGCGAGTACCCGCAGCTGACCGCCCGCTTCGTGGAGGTGGACCCGACGGCGGCGGCGGACGTGCTCGCCCTGCAACTGCTCGACGAGGTGCTCACCAGCAGCGACGCGCCGGTGGTGGCCCGCCGGGGCGACGACCGGTACGTGGCGGACCTGGTGCCGGTGGAGCTGGGCGCGCTGGCCGCCGGCGGGGCGGGCCCGGCCGGCGACGGGGTGGCCGAGGCCGCCGCGATCGGCCTGGAGCCGGACTCGGTGGTCGTCCTGATCGGGGGGGCTCGGGGCATCACCCCCTGGTTCGCCCGGACGCTCGCCTCGGCCAGCCGGTGCCGGATCGAGCTGGTCGGCCGTACCCCGCTGCCTGCGGGCCCGGAGGACCCGGCGCTGGCCGCGGCCGGTGACAAGTCGGCCCTGGTCGCCGCGCTGGCCCGGCAGGGCCTGCGCAACCCGGCCGAGATCGACCGGACCGCCCAGCGCGTCCTGGCCGCCCGGGAGGTCAACGCGACCATCGCCGAGCTGACCGAGCTCGGCGGCGAGGTCCGCTACCACACCCTGGACGTGCGGGACGTCGCGGCGACCCGGCACCTGCTGGCCCGCATCCACGCCGAGCACGGCCGCCTCGACGGCGTGGTGTACGCCGCCGGGATCATCGAGGACAAGCTGATCGCCGAGAAGGACCCGGCCTCGTTCACCCGGGTCTTCGACACGAAGGTCGACGGGGCACGCGGCCTGCTGGACGCGCTGGACGAGCTGCCCGCCAAGCCGCGCTTCGTGGTCTTCTTCGGCAGCATCGCCGCCGCCTACGGCAACCGGGGGCAGTCCGACTACGCGGCGGCCAACGACGCCCTGGACACGATCGGCACCCGCTACGCGGCCCGCACCGGGGTCCGCACCGTGACCGTCCACTGGGGGCCGTGGGCGCCCGGCGCCGGGCACGGCGGCATGGTCACCGCCGAGCTCAGCCGGGAGTACGCCCGCCGCGGCATCGGCCTGATCGACCCCGAGGAGGGCGCGCTGGCCCTGCTGCGCGAGCTGGCCTGGGCCGACGCGTCGGTCACCTCGGTCGTCTACACCGCCTCGGGCTGGTGAGCGCGCCGATGACCCGCAACGCCCCCGCCCACACCGCACGACGGAGGAACCGATGAGCAACGGCGCACCCGCGCCCGGCCAGATCGCGATCGTCGGGATGGCCGCCCTGATGCCCTCCGCCGGTGACCTGGAGAGCTACTGGCGCAACCTGATCAACGGGGTCGACGCGATCACCGACGTGCCGCCGCACCGGTGGGACGAGGAGTTCTACGACCCGGAGCAGGCGCACCGGCCGGACCGGATGTACTGCAAGCGCGGCGGCTTCGTCGACGAGTACGCCACGTTCGAGCCGCTGCGGTTCGGGGTGATGCCCGCCTCCATCGGCGAGATCGAGCCCGACCAGCTGATCACGCTGGAGGTGGCCGCCGCCGCGATCGACGACGCCGGCGGCTCCGACAAGATGCCCGACGGCGAGCGGGTCGGCGTCATCCTCGGCCGGGGCGGCATTCTCAGCCCCGCCCAGGCCCGCTACGCCCAGCGGGTGCGGATGTCCAGCCAGGTCATCGGGATCCTGCGGGAGCTGATCCCCGACGTCGACCCCAACCGGCTGGAGCTGCTGCGCAAGAAGTTCGACGAGCGCCTCGGCCCGTACCAGCCGGAGGGGGCCATCGGCCTGGTGCCGAACCTGGCCGCCTCCCGGGTGGCCAACCGGCTCAACCTGCGCGGCCCCGCGTACACCATCGACGCGGCCTGCGCCTCCTCGCTGATCGCCGTGGACCAGGGCATCACCGAGCTGGTCAACGGCCGGCTCGACGCGGTGCTCGCCGGCGGCGTGCACCACGTGCACGACATCAGCTTCTGGTCGGTGTTCAACCAGCTCCGGGCGCTCTCGCGACAGGGCGAGATCCGGCCGTTCGACGCCGCCGCCGACGGGCTGCTCATCGGCGAGGGCACCGGCGTGGTGGTGCTCAAGCGGTACGCCGACGCGGTCCGCGACGGCGACCGCATCTACGCGGTGATCCGGGGCAGCGGGGTCTCCAGCGACGGGAAGTCCGCCAGCATGTTCAACCCGGCGGTGTCCGGGCAGGTGCTGGCCATCAAGCGGGCCTGGGCGGCCGCCGGGCTCGACCCGACCGCCCCCGACGCGCTGGGGCTGCTGGAGGCGCACGGCACCGGCACCCCGACCGGGGACGCCGCCGAGCTGACCACCGTCGCCCAGGTGTTCGGCCCGTACGCCGGCGGCCCCCGCCCGGTCATCGGGTCGGTCAAGTCGATGATCGGGCACACCATGCCGGCCGCCGGCGTCGCCGGCCTGATCAAGGCCGCCATGGCGGTGTACCGGGGCGTGCTCCCGCCCACCCTGCACTGCGAGTCCCCCCGGGCCGAGATGGCGGCGACCCGGTTCGCCCCGATCGCCACCGCGCAGCCGTGGGAGAGCGACGGGCCGCGCCGGGCCGGGGTCAACGCGTTCGGCTTCGGCGGGATCAACGCCCACCTGGTCATCGAGCAGGCGCCCGCGTCGGCGGGCGAGCCGCTCGTCGGGGTGGCCGCGCCCGCCGCCGGTGCCGGGACGGTCACCGTCGACGAGGCGGACCAGGTGCTGTGGCTGGCCGCGGCGAGCCCGGCCGGGCGCGCCGAGCTGCTGGACCGCGACGACGAGACGGTACGCCGCCTCGGCGCCGACCTGGCCGCGCGCTCGGGCGGCGACGCGCCGGGGCGGGCCCGCCTCGGCATCGTCAACCCCACCGACAAGCTGCTCGCCGTGGCCCGCAAGACGGTGGCCCGGGGGCAGGCGTGGCGGGGCGGGCGGGACATCTGGTTCAGCCCGCAGCCGCTGCTGGCCGACGGGGCGGGCAAGCTCGCGTTCGTCTTCCCCGGCCTGGAGGCGGAGTTCTCGCCGCGCACCGCCGACCTGGCCGTCCACTTCGGGCTGCCCGACCGGGAGTGGTCGGCCGCCGACCTGGGCCGGCACGGCGCCGGCCTGATCGAGGTCGGCAAGCTGTTCAACGAGGCGCTGGAGCGCATCAACGTGCGCCCGGACGCGGTCTCCGGGCACAGCATCGGCGAGTGGACCGCCGCCGCCGTCAGCGGCCAGATCAGCACCGCCGCGATGGACGAGTTCCTGGAGCTGTTCAACGCCGACTCGGTGGAGGTCTCCGGGTACGTCTTCGCGGCCGTCGGCGCGGGCGCCGACCGGGTCACCCCGCTGCTCGGGGACTTCCCCGGGGTGGTGCTCTCGCACGACAACGCCCCGGCCCAGTCGGTGGTGAACGGGCCCGAGTCGCAGGTGGACCGCCTGGTGGAGGCCCTGCGTGGCCGCAACATCCTGTGCCAGAAGCTGCCGTTCCGCTCGGCGTTCCACACCCCCGCGTTCGCCGAGGGGCTGACCTCGATCGGCGCGGCGCTGGGCCGGTGGGAGGTGCATCCGACCCGGATGCCGGTGTGGTCGGCGACCCTGCACGCGCCGTTCCCGCTCGACGAGGACCAGGTCAACCACATCTTCGTCCGGCACATGATGGAGCCGGTCTGGTTCCGGCAGACCGTCGAGGCCATGTACGCCGACGGCTTCCGGGTCTTCCTCCAGGTCGGCGCGGGGCAGCTCGCCTCGCTGATCGGCGACAACCTGCGCGGGCGCGACCATCTCGCCATGCCGGTGAACACCGCGCACCGCACCGGGCTGAACCAGCTCCGCCGGGTGGCCACCGCGCTGTGGGTGGAGGGGGCCGCGCCGGACCTGCGGGCCCTGACGAACCCGGCGCGTGCGACGCCGGCCACCCCCGCCGCGCCGGCGAAGCCCACCGGCGGCACCGGTCGTCGCGGGCCCCGGATGAAGCTGGACCTCGGCGGCCCCCTGGTCCGCCTCGGCGCGGAGGCGGCCGGCCTGCTCGGCCTGGCCGCGTCGCCGGCCGGCTCCGCCGCGCCGGCCACCCCGCCGGCCACCGCCCGCTCGACGGTGGGCAACGGCGCACAGGCCATCCCGCCGGCCACCGCGCCCGTCCGGGCCGCCGGCAACGGCGCACCGGGCCCCGTCGCCCGCCCGGCCACGGGGAACGGCGCACCGGCCGCCGCGCCGGCCCGCCCGCCAGCCCCCGCCCCGGCCCGCGCCGCCGCCCCGGCGGCACCGCAGCCGGTCGTACCCCCGGTCGCCGCCGCGCGGCAGGCCAGCGCGGCGCTGTCCAAGGAGGCCAGCGCCGCGATGACCGCGGTGAGCGGGCTCGCCGGCCAGTCCAGCGCGGCGGCCGACTTCGCGGCCCTGCTTCAGGACACCGCGCAGGGTGCGGCCAGCGTGCTGGCCGCCGTCGGCGGCAGCGGCACGCTGACTCCGGCCCGCCCGGCGGAGCCCGCCGCCCCGGCCCGGTCCCAGCCGGCACGAGCCACCACCGCGCCGGCCGTACCCCGCACGCCCCCGACGCTGGTCCCGCGCCCCGGCACCGGTGCCGGCGAGGTCGGTCGGATCACCCTGCGGGTCTCCCTGGAGACCATGCCGTACCTGCTGGACCACTGCTTCTTCGTGCAGCCCGACGACTGGCCGGACCCGGAGGACCGGTGGCCGGTGGTGCCGGCGACCGCCCTGGTCGCGCACATGATGGACGCGGTGGAGCAGCTGGTGCCCGGCACCCGGGTGGTCCAGGTGCACGACGCCAAGTTCAACAAGTGGCTGATCGCCGAGCCGGCGACCGACGTCGAGATCGTGGTGAAGGCCGCCGGGCCGAACCTCTACTCGGTCGTCTTCGCCGGATACGCCCGCGCCACCATCGAGGTCGGGTCCGCGTACCCGGCGCCGCCGGAGGTCTGGACGCACGACCCGGCCACCGAGCGCCCGCCCACCCTCGGCGCCGCCGAGATGTACGCGGAGCGGCTGATGTTCCACGGCCCGCAGTTCCAGGGCGTGACCGAGGTGCACGCGCTCGGCGACATGCACGTGCGGGGCATCGTCACCGCCCCGGTGCCGCCCGGCGCCCTGCTGGACAACGCGCTGCAGCTCATCGGCAACTGGCTGATCACGACCCAGCCGTTCCGGACGGTGGCGCTGCCGGTGGGGCTGGGCCGGGTGCGGTTCTTCGGGCCGCCCCCGCCGGCCGGCCGGGCGTTCGTCTGCGTCGCCCGGGTGCGGTCCATCGACGACGGCAAGCTCGTCGCCGACACCCAGCTCAGCTACCAGGGGCGGGTGTGGGCGCAGATCGAGGGGGCGGTCGACCGCCGGTTCGACAGCCACCCGCAGGCCCGGGTGGCGGAGCGCTTCCCCGAGCGGTACCCGATGTCGCACTTCCAGCCGGAGGGCTGGACGATGGCCTTCGACTGCTGGACCGACCTGGTCACCCTGGGCATGGCGGCCCGGGGCATCCTGGGCGGCGCGGCCAACGCCGAGTACGAGCGGCACCCGGCCAAGACCCGCAAGCAGTGGCTGCTCGGCCGGATCGCGGCCAAGGACGCGGTGCGGTCCCGGCTGTGGGAGCAGGGCCACACCGACATCTACCCGATCGAGCTGACCGTCGGCAACGACCCCGACGGGCGGCCGTGGGTGCGCGGTCGGCCCGGGCGCGGCCTCGACGACTGCGACGTCTCGCTCGCGCACTGCGGCGAGGTCGGGGTGGCGATCGCCCGGTTGCGTCCCGCCGGGTCACCGGCCGCCACGCCGGGCGTCGGCATCGACGTCGCCGAGGTCACCGACCACCCGGACAGCACGTTCACCTTCGCCCTCACCGACGGCGAGGCCGCGCTGCTGGCGTCGCTGGCCGGCGGGGACGCCGCCGCGCGGCGGCTGTGGTTCACCCGGTTCTGGGCCGCGAAGGAGGCCGTCGGCAAGGCGGAGGGCACGGGGCTGGACGGCAAGCCGCGCCGGTTCCAGGTGCGCGAGGCCACCGACGCCGCGTCGACCGTCGAGGTCGCCGGGCGCGTCTACCGGGTCGGTCACCGGGAGATCGACAACCCCGAGGACCTGCCGGCCCGGCGCTACGTCGTCGCCTGGACCTGGGGCCCGGAGCCGGGCCCCGCCACCCCGCCCGGGGTGTCCCGACCGTGAACGACCGACCGGGCGGGCCGACCGGCCGGCCCGCCCCGACAGCAGATCACCCCACCGGAACAGTAGAAGGAGCAACCATCATGGCCGCGGCCCAGGACAGCATCCTCGCCGACCTCACCGAGATGATCAACGCCGTACTGGGCGACTTCGCGACCGACCAGGTCATCACCATGGACACCACGTTCCGCGACGACCTGGGCATGGAGAGCATCGACGTCGTCTCGCTCGCCGGCCGGTTGCAGGCCCGCTACGGCGACACCGTCAACTTCGCCCACTTCGTCGCGAAGCTGGACCTGGAGACGGTGGGCGAGCTGCGGGTCGGTCAGCTCGTCGAGCACATCGCCACCTCCCTGGAGGGCGACGGCGTCCCGGCGGGCAGCCGGTGACGATGGTGCAGGCGAACGGGATCACGCTGCACGTGCAGCGGCTCGATCCCGCCGGTCCGGCCCCGGCGGGCCGGACCGGGCCGACGCCGACGGCGGTGCTGATCCACGGCATGGCCTCGGACACCATGGCGAGCTGGTACTTCACCATGGCCGAGCCGTTGACCCGGGCCGGCTTCCCGGCCGTCCTGTACGACCTGCGCGGCCACGGCCGCAGCGACCGTCCGGCCACCGGGTACGCCCTCGACGACTTCGTCGACGACCTGGCGGCGCTGCTGGTCGAGCTGGACGTCACGGGGCCGCTGCTGCTGCTCGGCAACTCGTTCGGCGGGACGATCGCCTTCGGCTACGCCGCGCGCCACCCGGACCGGGTGGCCGGCATCGTGGCCGTGGAGTCGTCCCCGCCGACGCCGGAGTGGATGGGCCGGGTGCGGACGCGGCTGGAGCGGGTCGCCGCCCGGCTGCCCCGCGAGGGGGCGCTGGCCGAGATCGGCGCGGCCCGGGGCCGCGTCGCCGCCCGCCGGGCCGCCGACACCGGCCGGATGCTGGCCGACACCACCATGGTGGCGGAGCTGCCGGCCAGCCGGCTGCCGGCGCGTGACGCGCTCGCCGCGCTCGCCTGCCCGGTGCTGTGCCTGTACGGCGGCGACTCGGCGGTGGGCGAGCTGGCCCCGGCCGTACGCGGGTTGCTGCCGCAGACCCGGGTCGTCGTCCTGCCCGACCAGAAGCACTCCGTCCTGATCGACCGGCCCGACTCGGTGCGCCGGCACGTCCTCGCCTGGCTGGGCGAGGAGTGCGGGCTCGACGTGGCCCCACCCGTCACCACATGACAGCGCGACTTCCAGGAGGAATCTCGATGGACACCCCGATCACGGGTCGGTCGATCATCATCAGCAACGGACGCTGCGGCTCGACGCTGCTGTCCGACCTGATCCACGAGCAGTCCGACACGCTCTCGGCGCAGGAGTTCTTCATGTCGGTGACGCCGTGGGCGCGTAGCGCCGAGGTGATCACCGGCCCGGAGTACTGGGCGGTGCTGGCCAGCCCCAAGCCGGAGCTGGCCACGCTGTTCCGGATCGGGCTGCCGCCCAAGGAGGTCCGCTACCCGGCCACGGGCCGCTGGGCCGGCCGGATGACGGAGCTGCCCCGGATCCTGGCGATCACGCTGTCGAAGCTCACCGACGACCCGGACGCGCTGTTCGACCAGCTCGCCGAGCGGGTCCCGGGCTTCGGCACCCAGTCGGTGGCCCGCCACCACAGCGACTTCCTGGACCTGCTGGCCACCCTCACCGGCAAGACGCGCTGGGTGGAACGCTCCGGCGGCTCCAGCCACCTGGCGCCGCACCTGCTGAAGGGCTTCCCGGACTGCAAGATCGTGTACCTGACCCGGAACCGGGAGGACACGGCCAAGTCGATGAGCCGGCACTCGTCGTTCCAGCTCATCCAGCTGCGGGTGGAGTTCCTGGGCCGCTGCGGCCTGGACCCGTTCCGGGTCACCGACGGCCAGGACGTGCCGGAGGACCTCCAGCCGTTCCTGCCGCACCGGCTGACCGCCGAGGCGCTGCGCGAGCGAGGCGAGGACATGCGCCGCTACCTCGGGCTGTGCGCGTTCATGACCAGCCAGGCAGACCAGGCGCTGACCGACGTGCCGCCGGAGCACCTGCTGCGGATGCGCTACGAGGACCTGGTCGCCGACCCGGTCGGCGAGCTGACGCAGCTCGGCGAATACCTGGAGTTCCCCGACGCCGCGCAGTGGGCCGAGCAGGTCGCCGGGCGGGTCGTCGCCCCGGCCCGCAAGCCGGAGCCCGCCGCCGCCTGAACCGCCGTACCCCCACACCGCACCCCGCACCCCGTTCTCCTGCGCGCCGCGGCCCGGACCACCGGGCCACGGCCGCCGGTGTCCCACCCTTTTTGCTGGAAAGAGAGGCAGTTGGTGAATCCACTCCGGATCTCCGCCCGGCGGCTGTTAGCCGCCGTTGCCGTGCTCGGGCTCGGGCCCGCGCTGGCGGTTCCTTCGGCGGCGCTCGCCGCGCCGCTCGACGCCGCCGGGGCGGCCGGCGGTCAGCCGCCGACCACCCAGGTCCTCGCGAAGGCCCCGCCGGACGAGTGCTTCGACGGGATCGGGCAGCCGTACCCGGCGGGCCCGCCCTGCGCCACCGGGCAGGCCAAGGTCAACCAGGCGTACCTGTGGGGCATGACCCGCGCCGGCAGGACGCTGTTCTTCGGCACCGGGGCGAACGTCAACTGCCTGACCAGCGGTCGGACGCTGGAGAACACCGTACCCACGCAGAACGCCGACTGGGTCTGCGAGTACGGCGAGAGCCAGATCGCCAAGCGCAACCCGCAGCTGCCGGTCAAGCTGGGCGATCACCGCATCCCGCGGCTGTACACCTACGACACGACGTCGAACCAGCTCACCGAGAAGACCGACCTGGTGAAGGCCGCCTCGCCCGACGACGCCACCCGGCTGCAGAACACGGTCGGCATCCGGGCCGCCGGCAACTACGGCGGCGTGGCCCTGCTGGGCGGCCCGGCACTGGGCGAGAGCATCAACCTCTTCGCCTTCGACACCGACACCGGGGCGTACCTGGGCTCGCACAACTTCCCCACGTACGGCAACATCCGGCACTTCACCGTCGCCGACGGCGCGCTCTACGCCGGGGTCGGCGTCGGCAACAACGGCGGCAACAACGGCCACGTGCTGCGCTGGATGGGCAGCAAGACCGACCCGTTCACCTTCGTCCAGGTGGCGACCCTGCCGGCGCAGGCCGCCGACCTGACCGTCCACGAGGGCCGGATCTTCGCGACCACCTGGCCGGGCTCGACCAACGAGTTCTCCGCTGGGGAGCCTGCCCCTTCCCCACCGGACAGCCTCGCGTCGGTGTGGATGAGCCCGAAGCTGAAGGACGGCGAGCCGGGGCTCACCCCCGACGACGACGCCGCCTGGCAGCAGGTGTGGAGCGTGGCCAGCTACGAGCCGGACACGGTGGTGGCCCACAGCTACGGCCTGGGCGGCCTGGCCTCCTACGGCGGCTACCTGTACTGGGGCACCATGCACGTGCCGATGAAGGCCACCAGCCTGCACATGAGCATCTACCCGCCGGTGGACGAGGCCGGGCTCACCGCGACGGCCCAGAACACCCAGCGGGCGATCAGCATCTACCGGGGCAAGGGCTTCGGCTCCTCGCACCAGAAGGTGGACCTGCTCTACGGCGCGACGGAGCTGCCCGCCTTCGACCCGGAGGCCAACGGCGGCGTCGGGGCGTGGACCACGAAGTCGACCAACTACACGCCGAAGTTCGGCGCCGCCGGCTTCGGCAACCCGTACAACAACTACACCTGGCGGATGGTGGTCGCCGGCGGGAAGCTCTATGTCGGCACCATGGACTGGAGCTACCTCGCCAAGGAGTTCGGTCAGCAGACCGCCGCCCAGCTCGGCCTGTCGCCGCAGATGGGCGACGTGCTGGCCAAGGCGCCGGCCGTGGCGGCGGCGCCGGCCGGCGCGCGGGCCACCGCCGAGATCCCCGAGGCGGTGTACGGCGGTGACCTGTACGCGTTCCCGTCGACCAAGAAGGCGGCGACGACGATCAGCGACACCGGGGTGGGCAACTACCTGAACTACGGGGTGCGCAACATGGTCACCGACGGCTCGACCATCTACCTGGGCATGGCGAACCCGATGAACCTGCGTACCGACCCGAACGACGACGTTCCCGAGGGCGGCTGGGAGCTGATCAAGCTCAAGGCCGGCTGCTGATCTCCGTGCCGCCGGCCCGGCGTCCCCTCCTGCGCCGGGCCGGCGGCCGGCAGCCCTTGCCGAACCCTGGCCCGTCCCTGACATTCCTCGAACATTCGCGGGCGAAAGTGTTCATATGATGCCTTTTTCCTTCTTTCGCCCCACCGCAGGGGCGCTCGCGCTCCTCGTCGGGCTGACCCTGCTCGCCGGGTGCACCCGGGGCGGTGGGGCCGGCAACGGCGGGCCAGCCGGCTCGACGTCCGACGGCCAGGCCGCCGGCGTGCCCGTCGGCTCATCCGAGCACACCCTGAGCGTCGACGGACGGGACCGCACCTACCGGCTGTACCGGCCCGCCTCGGCGAAGCTGACCGACCCGGTCCCACTCGTGGTCATGCTGCACGGCGCGGCCGGCACCGGCGAACAGGCCGAGGAGGCGTACGGCTGGACGGAGGAGGCCGACCGCAACGGCTTCGTGGTCGTCTTCCCCGACGGGATCAACCGCGCCTGGGCGGTCGGACCCGAGTGCTGCGGCGCGCCCGCCCGTGAGGGCGTCGACGACGTCGCGTTCATCACGGAGCTGGTCCGCACCGTCGGCGACACCGTCCCGGTCGACCCCGCCCGCACGTACGTCTCCGGGATCTCCAACGGCGGCCTGCTGGCGTTCCGGCTGGTCTGCGACACCACCGTCTTCGCCGCCGTCGGCGCGGTGGCGACCACCCTGACCGGGCAGTGCGCCGACCCGAAGCCGGTGTCGGTGCTGCACGTCCAGGGCAAGCTCGACAAGACCATGCCCTACGGCGGCGGCCCCGGAAAGCGCGACAACGGCGGCACCGGCCGCAACCCGGTGAAGATCGACGGTCCGCCCGCTCCGGAGTTGGCCGCCCGGTGGCGCGCCGTCGACGACTGCGGCGAGCCGAAGACCACCACCGCCGGCCCGGTCGTGCGGGAGGCCGCCAGCTGCCCCGACGGGCGCGCCGTCGAGCTGATCACCATCACCGACGCCGGCCACCAGTGGCCCGGCGGCAAGCCCAACCCGCCCCGCGCGCAGAAGCTGCTCAACCTCGACCCGCCCTCCACCGCGCTGAACGCCACCGAGACCATCTGGCAGTTCTTCGACGCCCACCCCAAGCCCGCCGGCGGCTGACCGCCACTCGCGCCGTCCGCTGCCGGCACCCCTCGTGCTGTCTCTTATACAC
>NZ_JBHUVA010000010.1:0-125481 GCF_042670805.1 Micromonospora sp. NPDC057141
GCTGCGAGGCGACCCGGGCCGGAGCGGGGGCTCAGGCGGGGGCGAGCCAGCGGTGCAGGGTCGCCGCGCCGTCGCGGATCTTGCCGATCTCGACGTGCTCGTCGGGGTGGTGGGCCAGGTTGGGGTCGCCCGGGCCGAAGTTCAGCGCGGGGATGCCCAGCGCGGCGAACCGGGCCACGTCCGTCCAACCGAGCTTGCCGATCGGCGCCGCGCCGACGGCCGCCAGGAACTCCTTCGCCGGGGCCGCGTCCAGCCCGGGCACCGCTCCGGCGGCCACGTCGGTCACCCGCAGTTCGAAGCCGTCGAAGACCTCCCGCAGGTGCGCCTCGGCCTCGGCCGGCGTCCGGTCGGGCGCGAACCGGTAGTTGACCTCGATCTCGCACCGGTCCGGCACCACGTTGCCGGCGACGCCGCCGCTGATCCGGACCGCGTTCATGCCCTCGCGGTAGGCGCAGCCGTCGATGGTGACCCGCCGCGCCTCGTACGCCGACAGCCGGCGCAGCACCTCGCCAGCACCGTGGATGGCGTTCACCCCGTGCCAGGAGCGCGCCGAGTGGGCCCGGACGCCGGTGGTGGTCACCACCGACCGCATGGTCCCCTGGCAGCCGGCCTCGACGATGCCGTACGTCGGCTCCAGCAGCACCGCGAAGTCCGCCTGGAGCCACTCCGGGTGCGCGTCGGCGACCAGGAAGAGCCCGTTGTGCTTGGACTCGATCTCCTCGGCCTCGTAGAAGAAGTACGTCACGTCGTAGCGCGGGTCGGGCAGGGTGACCGCCAGGTGCAGCGCGTACGCCACGCCGGACTTCATGTCGGAGGTGCCGCAGCCGTACATGAGGTCGCCGCGCATGGTCGACGGGAAGTTGTCGTTCAGCGGGACGGTGTCCAGGTGCCCGGCGAGCACCACCCGGGTGGCCCGCCCCAGATCGGTGCGCGCCATCACGGTGTTGCCGTGCCGGAAGGTGGTCAGGTGCGGCACCCCGCGCAGCACCTGCTCGACGCAGTCTGCGATGGCCTGCTCGTGGAGGGAGACGGACTCTATGTCGACCAGTGCACGGGTCAACGCCACCGGATCGGCGAGGACCTCGGGGGTCAGCGGGTTCTCCATGGTTCGCACGGTACCGTCACAGGCGTGACGACTGCACAGCCTGCGTGGGGCATCGGCCTGGCCACAATCACCGCTGACGGGCAGGTGCTCGACACCTGGTATCCGACGGGCAAGCTGGGGCTCGGCGAGCTGCCGCTGGTGCCGGGCGAGGACGAGGCGGACGTGCTGGACCTGCCGCCGGGGGCGGTCGGCGAGCGGGCGCTGCCGGGCCTGCGTACGGTCCAGGTGGTCACCGTGCTCGGCTCGCTGGACGACCCGATCAAGGACGCCGCCGACGCGTACCTGAGGTTGCACCTGCTCTCCCACCGCCTGGTGCGGCCCAACGAGCTGAACCTCGACGGCATCTTCGGCGCGCTGGCGAACGTGGCCTGGACGTCGGCCGGGCCGTGCCCGCCGGAGCGGGTGGACGAGCTGCGGGTGATCGAGCGGGCCGCTGGCCGCCACCTGGCCGTCCACGGGGTGGACAAGTTCCCCCGGATGACCGACTACGTGGTCCCCTCCGGCGTGCGGATCGCCGACGCGGACCGGGTCCGGCTCGGCGCGCACCTGGCCGCCGGCACCACCGTGATGCACGAGGGCTTCGTCAACTTCAACGCCGGCACGCTCGGCACCTCGATGGTCGAGGGGCGGATCGTGCAGGGCGTGGTGGTCGGCGACGGCTCCGACATCGGCGGCGGTGCGTCGATCATGGGCACCCTCTCCGGCGGCGGCACCGACCGGGTACGCATCGGCGAGCGGAGCCTGGTCGGCGCGAACGCGGGCGTCGGCATCTCGCTCGGCGACGACTGCGTGGTCGAGGCGGGCTGCTACGTCACGGCGGCCTCGAAGATCGCCCTGCCGGACGGCCGGGTGGTCAAGGCCCGCGAGCTGTCCGGCGTCGACGGGCTGCTGTTCTGGCGCAACTCGGTCACCGGCGCGCTGGAGGCCCGCCCGCGCACGGGCCGGGGCATCGAGCTGAACGCCGCCCTGCACGCCAACGACTGACGGTCTGTGCGCCAACGACTGACGGCCTACGCGCCCGACGACCGACGGTGGGGCCCGCCCGTCCGGGCCCGGCGGGTGGGGGCCGCCGGGCCCGGACGCCGGGTCACTTCAGCCGGTACGCCTGGATGATCCGCGTGGTCACCGTGTTGCCGGCGGTGTCCTTCGCGGTGGCGCGCAGCGACACGTAGCCGTTGCCCGCCGGGTGGCGCAGCGTCGCCACCCAGCCGGCACCCTGGCGGCGCAGTTCCGCCTTGCGCCAGGTCTTGCCACCGTCGTACGAGGCGTCGACGGTCAGCGAGGCCACCTTCGACTTCGGCGCGCCGTCCTGCGGTTCGACCCGCACCGGCACGGTGAAGGTGCGGCCCGCCGGGGCGCTGTTGTCGGGGCGCAGCGCCGGGGCGAAGCGCACCGCCGCCGCCGGCTGCGGCACGAAGTCGGCACCGGCGACGTGCGTCGAGCGGAACGTCCACGCGGCGGTGACCTCGGTGCTCAGGTCGGTGAGGTCACGCCTGGCCAGGATCTCCACCCGGTAGTCCGCCGCTCCGGGCGGCACCTCGAACTCGCCGTAGCCGGCGTATCCGCTCTCCCCGACCAACTTTCCGTTGCGGTAGAGCCGGGTCCGCTGGGGCTCGTTGAGCGACCCGCCGACGTGCCCGACCGCGTCGCTGTGCACGGAGAGGTCGACCACGATGAGGTCGCCCTGGCGGGTGATCCCCTCGGTCCCCCAGCGCCGCACCGGGAACGACGGCGCGAGCGGGGCCGCGCCCCACGTCTCGTGGCCGGTCCGTCCGGCCCGGTACTTCGTCAGCGGCGACGCCAGCAGCGCCTGCACGTTCAGCCAGACGTCGTCGCGGGTGCCGAAGTCCAGCTCCGTGCTCCAGCTCACGGCGTTGGTGCTGTAGTGCTCGACCCGCTTGCCGGGCACCGCCGTGGGCAGGATCAGCGCGGAGCCGCCCGTGTTGTACTCCGGTTCGCCGAAGACGATCCGTTCCGCCTCCAGCCCCGGGTGGGCGTCCCGGAAGGTGTGCACGACGGTGGCGAGGTCCTTGTCGCGGTAGTGCTTGACGAAGCCGGTCGGCAGCCGACCCGGGAACGCCTCCAGCAGCGCGTAGAGGTAGGGGCTGACCTCGACGTCCCGGTCGACCCACTGGCTGCCGATCGTGGCGACGAAGCTCTCCGGCGTGCTCGCCGGGCCGAGGTGGGCGCTGGTCAGCCCGGCGAAGCCGTCGCTCCACACCCCGAAGGAGTAGCTGCCGCCGTCGGGGCTGAAGAAGATCGCGCTGACGTCGACCAGCGGGGCGGTCGCGCCGCGCTCCGGCACCGTGGTCACCACCGGTTTGCCGGCGCGGGCGTCGAGGGTGAGCCGGAGATCCCGGTCGACGACCAGCTCGGGCCGGGCGAGCAGGGTGGCCCCGGCAGGGTCGCCCGCCTCGTCGGTGGCGAACAGGAAGCTGGCCAGCCCGTAGCGGCCCTTCGGCACGCGCGCGGTCGCCGTCGCGGCACCGCCGTAGATGTCGATGGGGAAGGCGAAGCCCTCCAGGTCCATCAGGCTGGTGCCGTAGTCGCCGGTGGGCTTGCCGTCCCGCCCGACGTGGCTGACGGTGACGTCGTAGCTCTCCACCTCGCGGTGCACGGCGATCGGGGTGACCGCCACGGTCTCGCCGGAGCGGGCGACGACCCGGCCGGTGTGGTAGCCGTCCGGGCCGTCGACCCGGGTGTCGGCGCTGACCTGCACCCCGGCCGTGCCGCCGGCGGGCACGGTGACCCGGGACGCGCCGAGCCGGAACAGGCCGGCGGGGTCCGGCTTGCCGTCCGGCCCGGTGGCCTCGATCGTGAGGTCGAGGGTGACCGGCGCCGACCCGGAGTTGCGCCAGGTGATCGTGCGGTCGAGCACCGGGTCGTCGTCGTGCGGCCACTGCGCCCGGCCGAACGACACGCTCACCGGGTCGCTGGTGACCTGCTGCCCGATCGCCCGGGCCACGTCGACCCGGCCCGCGCCCTGCTGGTAGGCGGTCTGCTCGGGGTGCGGCTTCGCGGCGGCCATCAGGGTGGCCTTCAGCGCGCCGGCCTTCCAGTCGGGGTGCCGCTGGGCGAGCAGCGCCACCGAGCCGGCGACGTGCGGCGTGGCCATCGACGTGCCGGAGGCCGTGACGTACCGGTCGCCGACCGGCCCGCCGAGTTCGGTGCCGGCGGCCCGGGCCGCGACGATGTCCACGCCGGGGGCGGTGATGTCCGGCTTGAGGGCGTCGTCGCCGGTGCGGGGCCCTCGGCTGGAGAAGCCGGCCAGCTCGTCGTCCCGGTCGACGGCGCCGACCGCGAGGGCGGCGTCCGCGCTGGCCGGGGAGCCGACGGAGGCGTCCATGCCGGCGTTGCCGGCGGCGAGGACGAACAGGGTGCCGGTCTGCGCGGTGAGGGTCTGCACCGCCTCCTCCAACGGGTCGACCTCCGGGGTGTCCCACCCGCTGAGGCTCATGTTGACCACGGTGGCCCGCTTGTCCACGGCGGCCCACTGCATGCCGGCGAGGATCGCGGAGTCGGAGCAGCCGTTGTCCTCGCACACCTTGCCGGAGACCAGCGTGGCGTCCGGCGCGACGCCCCGGTACTTCCCGCCGGAGGCGGCGCCGCTGCCGGCGATGGTGGAGGCGACGTGCGTGCCGTGGCCGATCGTGTCGCCCGGCTCGGGCGCCTCGCTGAAGTTGCGCGACTCGGCGAGCCGGCCGGCGAGGTCGGGGTGCTCCGGATCGACGCCGGTGTCGAGCACCGCGACGGTGACGCCCTTGCCGGTGAGGCCGGCCGCCCAGGCGGTGGGCGCGCCGATCTGCGGGACGCTGTGGTCGAGGGTGACCCGACGCCTGCCGTCCAGCCAGAGCCGGTCGACACCCCCCGCAGTGTCGACGCGGGCCGCCGCCCGTCCGGTGGTCACCGCGCCCCAGACCGCGCCGGCCCGGGCCTTCTCGGCCGTCACCGCCGCGCCCCGGATGGCCGGCAGGTCGCGGGTCACCCGGGTGCCGGCGACGGCCCGGCGGGCGTCCCCCGGCCGGTACGACACCAGCAGCGGCAGGCTGTCGCGGCGGGCGTCGTCGTAGCCGGCGGCGATCAGCTCGGTCACGTCGAACAGCCGGGGGTCCACCCGGCCGGAGCGCAGCAGGGGCAGGGCGTCCTGCGGCTGCACGGTGACGTGGCCCCGGTCGCGGCGGACCAGGAAGCGCAGGTCGGCACGCCCCGCTCCGGGACGGATGCTCACCGCCCCGGAGCCGGTGACGGTGACCCGGTCGCCGGTGACCAGGGTGACGGTGGCCGGTCGGCCGGCGGCGGGTCCCGCCGGACCGGTTCCGCCGGCTCCGGCCGAGCCTGCGGCGAGCATCGCGGGGGACGTCGTTCCGGGGGACGTGGCCGGGGCGGCGGCGGCCGGGGCGGCGGCGGCCGGGGCGGCCAGGGGCGCGGCGAGCACCAGGCCCAGGGCCAGCGCCAGGCTGGCCGGTTTTCTTCCCTTTCGATGCAACTTGATCCTCCTCATGAGGCGTCATCACTGACAGGGGTCGCATTGACCGGGAGAAGAATTGCATACTCGGTATGCATAGGTGGAGACAAAAACGTGACGAACTTCGCACAGAGTCGAGATCGGGCGGGGATCATCGCCCGATGACCTCCATGAAGGACCGCATGCTGGCCGGCGAGCCCTACCGCGCCGAAGGGCCCGAGCTCCTGGCCGACCTGGACCTCGCCGCGCGCCGCAGCGAGGCGTTCAACCGCAGCTCCGCCGCCGACCCCGAGGCCCGACTGGCCGCCCTGCGCGAGCTGCTCGGCTCGGTCGGCGAGGACACCTGGGTCCGCCCGCCGTTCCACTGCGACTACGGCTTCAACATCCACCTCGGGCCGCGCGGGTTCGTCAACTTCAACGCCGTCCTCCTCGACGTCGCCCCCATCACCGTCGGCGCGGACGCCCAGATCGGACCGAACGTGCAGCTGCTGACGGCCACCCACCCCGTCGACCCGGAGCCCCGGCGACAGAAGTGGGAGGCGGCGCAGCCGATCACCCTCGGCGACAACGTCTGGCTCGGCGGCGGGGTGATCGTGCTCGCCGGGGTCACCATCGGCGACAACACCGTGGTCGGCGCCGGGGCCGTGGTGACCCGCGACCTGCCGGCGAACGTCGTCGCCGTGGGCAACCCCGCCCGGGTGGTACGCACCATCGACTGAGCCGCCCGAATTCGGTCATCACGGCGCCCACCTGCGAAAACGTCTCGCTCCAGGGGTGGCCGAAGCAGG
The DNA here is from genome assembly GCF_042670805.1 of Micromonospora sp. NPDC057141. Classification (NCBI taxonomy): domain Bacteria; kingdom Bacillati; phylum Actinomycetota; class Actinomycetes; order Micromonosporales; family Micromonosporaceae; genus Micromonospora; species Micromonospora sp. NPDC057141. Next base: position 6,359 of record NZ_JBHUVA010000010.1, read on the forward strand.
CCCAGAGGGTGCACTCTGGGTAGTGGAGCCATCACTAGGAGGTACCGATGGCCGCTCGGGTGCTCGAACTACGCGTACACGGGGTGTCCAACACTCCCCCGGACCAGGTGCTCGGCCTGGCCCCACAGCCCGGCGACGACGGCCCCCGCCCCTGGCTCGTCGCCGGCGACGAGGTGACCGGCTTCTACCGCTCGACCGACGTCGGTCCGGACGACGCGGTGGTCGTCGAGGCGTACAGCTGGGGGCAGTTGACCTCCGGAGCGCGGACCGCGCGGGACGTCGAGCGGGCCCTCTGGACGCTGCTGCTGCCCTTCACGCTGGCGAACGTGGCGCTGCACGCCCGGCCCGGCATCCCACCCGACCCGGACGAGGAGCGCTGGGGCAGCCGGTCCGGGATCACCGCCTGGCTGGTCCGGCTGTTCTGCCTCAGCCTCACCGGGACGCTGGTCCTCGCCGCCACCGGCATCGGCGTGGACCTCATCGCCTGGCAGTGCGTCGACGAGGAGTGCCTGCGCCGCGTCCCGGGCGGGTGGGAGTTCCTCGCGCACGGCTGGTGGCGGCAGGGCGCACACTCCCTCGTCGTCGGCCTCGCGATCCCGCTGGGCCTGCTGGCGCTGCTCGGCCTGCTCGCCTGGCGGACCTACCAGTACGAGGCGGAGATGCCGGCCGCACCGGCCACCCGCCCGGCTGCCGACCCCGCCCCGGCCGGCGCGGCACCTCAGGACGACGGCCCGCCGCAGGAGAACCCCGCCACTGCCAACCCGTTGCAGGACCCCACCTTCTGGTGCGGCGAGGGGCAGCTGCGCCGCGCCGGGGTGCTGCACCTCTGCGTCGGCGCGGTGGTCGCGGCGGCCGTGCCGCTCGGCGCGGTGCTCGCCATGGACCCGCCGCTGGGCATACGGGCCGCCGTCGCCTGGCCCACCGTGGCGCTCCTCGGCGCGGTGGTGCTGATCGCCGTGGTGGCGCTGGGCCGGCCCTGGCTGAGCCGCCGCGCCGGGGACACCCCCCTCGGCCCATGGAGCGTCGCCGTCATCGTGCTGACCTGCGCCGGGGTGACCGGAACGGTGCTGCTCCTGCTGCTGCCGGACGGCCCGGCCGGCACCCCGCTGGCGCAGCTGCGCCCGCCCGCCGGGTGCATCCGCGACCCGGCCCAGGCCGGCTGCCTCATCGACCGCTCGCTGCCCGGCTACGACTGGATCATCGCCTGGTACGGCACCGGGCAGGTGCTCCTGCTCGCCGCCATCGGCGCGGTGGCCCGGTCCGGCCGGCGGGCGCTGGCCGCGCCGGTCGCCGCCGCGCTGCTCCTGCCGCTCGGCGTCGCCTGGATCGCCGGCTGGCTGCCCGCGAGCACGCCGGTACCGGAACGGCTGGACGACTGGATGCTCACCGTCCCCGCGATCGCGCTGGCCGGCGGCGGGCTGCTGCTGCCGCGCACCGGCCCCGCCGCGCGGCCCCGCCCCGGGCAGCCGCACGCCGACCTCGCCTGGGGTGGGCGGGGGCCGGCGGTGATCGCCGGATTCGGCTGGCTGCTCGGCATCGCGTACTGCTCCGGGGTGCTCTACTGGGTCACCGACCGGCTCACCGACGGCAACCCGGCGGGCGGCCGGACCGGGGTGGTCCCGCCGCTGCCGGTGATGTGGGCCGGTCTCGCCTTCGCCGTCGCGGTGCTCGCGCTGGCCGGCGTCGCGCTCCGCGCCGGCCTGCTGTTCCGCCGGCTCCGCCGGCAGGAGTACGCCGAGCTGGTGCCCGGCGACAACACCCTCTCCGCCCACGACCGGCGGCGCTGCCGCGACGTGAGCGCGTTCCGGGCGCTGCACCGGCTGGTGGGTGAGCACGCGCTACGCCTCATCGGCTGGTACGCGGCGGTCGGCGCCGCGCTCGCCACCCTAGGCTCCGCCGCCGCCCTCTCCCACGTCCCGCCCGACGCGGCCACCCTCACCGGATGGCCGACGGTGGTCAAGGCGGTGGCCGACGCCGGCGACACCCTGCTCGGCTGGCTGCCGGTGGCCATCGCCGCCGTGGGGCTCATGGTCTACCGCAACGACACCGTGCGCCGCTCCGTCGGGGTGCTGTGGGACATCGGCACCTTCTGGCCCCGGGCCGCGCACCCGCTCGCCCCGCCCAGCTATGCCGAGCGGGCCGTGCCGGAACTCCAGACCCGCACCGCCGGCCTGCTCGCGCTCGACGAGCACGACGTACGCCGGGTCGACGGGATCATCCTCTCCGGGCACAGCCAGGGCGCGGTGATCTGCGCGGCGGTGCTCCTCCAACTCCCCGCCCGCTGGCGGCGGCGGATCTGGTTCTTCTCCTACGGCTGCCAGCTCACCCGGCTCTACGGGCGGATCTTCCCGGCGTACTTCGGGCCGGACCGGCTGCCGGCGCTGGCCGACGCGCTGCGCGGGCCGTCCGGGCGGCCCGGCTGGACCAACTTCTGGCGGGACACCGACCCGCTGGGCTGGCCGGTGACGGCCGGCGAACGGAACCTGCCCGTCCACGACCCGGACGCGCTGCACCCCACCGGCGGGGAGGTCGCCGACCCGCCGATCCGCAACCACAGCGCCTACCCGGACGCCGCCGAGTTCCGCCGCGAGCGGGCCCGGGTGACCTGGCTGCTGCGGCGCGGCGTCCCGGTGCCCCGGCAGGGCGTCGGCTGAGAGCGGCGGCGACGCTGCGTAGTTTCTGCGTGTCTTCTTCGTGGTCCCGCCGCCATCCATCGAATGAGATGGAAACGCGGATGGCGGCCCGCCCCGGGCCGTCGCCGCGACCACGGCCACGGCCACCGGCCGGAGGAAGGAAGATCATGTTGCGTACCACGAGGCCACCGCTGGGCGGACGGCCCGCGCACCCGACGCTGCGCCGCCTCGCCGCGCTGCTCACCGCCATTGCGATGGCTCTCGGGCTGGTCACGGTCGCCCCGCCGGCCGCTCAGGCCGACTTCACCGGCAACTACACCGTCTTCGACTGGAACCTCGACAGCCTGAACTACGTGGGCTCCCCGGGCCCGTCCCAGCAGGCGGCGACCGACTACTGGAACATGCTCGCGCAACTGCACCGCGTCGCCGGGCACGACTTCCTCGGCGACAACGTCGACGAGACCACCCAGACGGGCGCCCAACTGATCGAGATCCGGCTCAGCCTGTCCGGCCTCTACCGGGCGTCCGTCTACCTGTGGTCCAACAACCTCTACGTCGCCGGCTTCTACTCCGCCAGCACGGGCCGGCACTACCAGTTCACCACCTACTCGGACGTGTTCCAGGCCCGCATCCGGGCCATGGCCCCGAACGCCCAGTTCACGACCATCGGCAGCGGCTCCTACACGGGCCTCAGCGGCGGCAGCCCGGAATCCCGGGCCGGTCGGCAGATGGGCCGCGCGACCATGATCGGGTCGCTGTACGTGCTGTTCACGCCGAACTCGTACACCCAGGCGCGCCAGCAGCAGGCCTGGGTCGACATCATCCAGTTCGTCGCCGAGGCGGCCCGGTTCGGGTCGATCCTCAACACCGTCTACAACAACCTCCGCAACGGCACCGGCAACCAGATGGGCACGAACAACATCGAGCTGGAGAACAACTGGGGGGCCGTCTCGTCCTTCATCCACCAGCAGGCGGACGGGGACTACCCCGTCGGTCACCACATCCAGATCTGGGGGCAGGTCTTCTACTTCATCAGCACGCTCGTCGCGAGGATCGGCTACGTGATGATCAACAACGGCTCCCGCTGACCGGGCGACCCACCCCGCGTCTGGCCCGCGCCCAGCGCAGCTGCCCGCAGCGCCGGCCCGCCGCCCGCTCAGCCGGGCGGCGGGTCGGCCAGCCGGACCACCAGGTCGGCCCGGCCGGCGGTGCCGGCCACCAGGGCCGCGTTGGTTTCGTCACTGCCCAGCGCCCAGGCCCGCGCCTGCTCCGGTGACCGCCCGTACGCCTCGTGCCGGGCGGTCAGCCGGCGCTGCCGCACCTCGGCGTCCAGGTCGAGGAACCACGCCTCGTGCAGCAGCGACCGCACCTCGTCCCACGGGTAGTCCGGCAGCAGCAGATAGTTGCCCTCGGTCACCACCAGCCGGACCTCCGGCGGCACCTCGACCGCACCAGCGACCGGCTCCTCCAGGTCCCGGCGGAACTCCGGGGCCCAGACCGAGGTCGGCTCCAGCCGGCGCAGCCGGCGCAGCAGCGCGACGAACCCGGCCACGTCGAACGTGTCCACCGCGCCCTTGCGCACGTCCCGGCCGAGCCGGCGCAGCTCCGCCTGGGCCAGGTGGAACCCGTCCATCGGCACCAGCCGGGCCACCCCGCCCAGCTCGGCGACGACCCGCCCGGCCAGCGTCGACTTGCCCGCCCCGGGTGCGCCCGCGATGCCCAGCAACTGGCGGGGACCGGCGTCGGCGAGCGCGCGGGCCCGGGCCACCAGCTCCTCGACGGCGAGCACGTCGGCGGTCGGCATCAGCCCAGCACCGGCTCGGAGATCGTGAACCGGGCGTCCACCGCCGCGTGCACGGTCTGCGGCTGCGGGTCCAGGTCCAGCTCCGGCGGGCCGCCGGACTCCACGCCGCCACCGGCGAACGCGGCACGGGCGAACATCGGCTGCGGGGCCGGCCCGGTGTCGGCCAGCTCCAGCAGGGCCGTCACCCGGGCACCGAGGGCCTCCGCGTACTCCCGGGCGCGGGCCAGCGCGTCGGCGATCGCGGCGTGCCGGGCGTCCCGGTGGGCCGGGCTGTCCGGCCGCAGCGACCACCAGGGGCCGGCGATCTCGACCTGGTCCTGGTCGGCCAGCCGCAGCATCAGCTCGCCCAGCGCGGTGAAGTCGGTGACGGTGACGGTGGTGGCGACGCTGCCGTGCCAGGCCACCACCCGCTCGCCGGAGCGGCGCGTCTGCGGCCACACCCGCAGGTCGCCGGTCTCCCGGCGGTCCACGGCCGGCTCGGCGGCGTCGAGCAGCACCCGCACGGCGGCGGCCCGCTCGGCGAGCCGGCTCAGGACGGCCTCCCGGCTGCGGTCCCGGGCCGTCGCGGTCACCGTGAACCGCGCCAGCTCGGGAGGAACCTCCCGGTACGCCTCGCCGCGCACCGCCACGACCGGTCCGTCCACCATGCCCTCACCCTAGAGGAAGGGCACCTTGTTGACGCATTCTGTAGAGCAGGGGCCCCTTCTTAACACCCGCTGGGCAGGTGGGCGGCGTACGTCACCGTGGCGTCCGTGACCGCACAGCCGGTCAGGTAGCCGCCGGCCGCACCGAGCGACAGCAGGTACGCCAGCTCACCGTCCACCGCCGCAGCGGCCGGTCCGTCGGCGGCCCCGTCGAGCGGCAGGGCGCGTGGACGTTCGAGCGGGAAGGCGCGGGGGGCGGCGGCGGGCAGCTCCCGGTCGAGCAGGGCCAGCCGGAGACCGTGGGCCCGCTGCTGGAGCGCGAGCAGGGCCGCCGCGTCGCCGTCCCGCAGCGCGGCGGCGTACCGGTCGAGGAGACCGGTCACCCGGGCGAGCTGGGCGAGCACCTGGTCACGGTTGCTCAGCAGCATGTCCACGGTCCGGGTCGCCGGCGTACCGACGATGCGGGTGCCGTCGCGGAAGCTGCCGGCGGCCAGGCCCAGCGCGGCGTCGCGCAGGTCGGCTTCGGCCACCGTCGCGGCGAGGGTGCCGGCCAGCAGGTGCGGCAGGTGCGAGGCGAGGGCCGCCGCCGCGTCGTGGGCGTCCGGATCCAGCGGTACGACCCGCGCGCCGAAGACGTCGACGAGCAGGGCCGCCAGCGTCCGGAACCGGTCGAGGCCCTCCGCCGTGGGGCAGAGCACCCAGGCCGCCCCGTCGAAGAGGGCGGGGCTGGCGGCGGTCAGCCCGGCGCGCTCGGTCCCGGCCATCGGGTGGCCCGGGACGAACCGGCCGGTCAGCCCGTGCGCCGCCGCGTACCCGGCGATCCCGCCCTTGGTGCTGCCGACGTCGGTGACCACGCAGTCGGGGCCGGTCAGCTCGCTGACGGTGCCCAGCGTCTCGGGCAGGCTGGACAGCGGGCCGCAGAGGAACACCACGTCCCGGTCGCGGACGGCGTCGGCGAGTTCGTCGGGGCAGGTGACACCCCGCGCCCGTCCCTCCGCCCGGGTGGCGGCGTCCGGGTCCCAGCCGGCGACGTCGAGCCCCCGTTCCCGCAGCCGGAGCAGGATCGAGCCGCCGATGAGCCCGGTGCCCACCACCGCGGCCCGGAGAGTCTCCACCATCACGCACCTCGGCGTCTCGGTCGGTTCCCGTCGAGATCGCCCCGACCCGGTCCGGCCCGAGGATATCTCCCCGTCCGGAAGGTGGTTGCCGGACGAAGATCGAAAGCCGTACGGTCCCCTCCGCCGCCCACCGCACGGGTGGGCGTACGGGGGAAGGGACAGCACCATGTCCGCGACGTACCGGGCGCTCGCCTCGGTGCTCATGTTGATCGGCTTCTATGTCGTCGCGCTGCTCCAGCTCGCCGCCGTCGTCGCCTTCGCCGTCTGGATCCACCAGTGGGCCAGCGGCCTGGTCACCGCCAAGCTCACCATCCCGCTGGTGCTCGCGCTGGGCGCGGTGCTGGTGGGTCTGTGGCGGGCCATCCGGACGAAGAACGAGCCCGCTCCGGGCCTGGTCCTCAGCGAGCGGGAGGCCCCGCAGCTCTGGGCCACCGTGCGCGAGCTGGCCGCCGCGGTCGGCACCCGCGCCCCGGACGAGATCCGGCTGGTGCCCGAGGTGAACGCGGCCGTCGCCGAACAGAGCAGCATGCTGGGCCTGGTCGGCGGCCGGCGGACCATGTACGTCGGGTTGCAGCTGCTCCAGGCGATGCGGGTGGACCAGCTCCGTTCGGTGCTGGCGCACGAGCTGGGCCACTACTCGGGCCGGCACACCCGGCTCGGCGGGGTGGCGTACCGGGGTCGACTGGCGATCGCGGAGACCATCGGGCGGATCAGCAGGCGCAACCCGGTCGGCTGGGTCTTCCGGGGGTACGCGAAGCTCTACCTGCTGGTGGACAACGCCGCGTCGCGCCGCCAGGAGCTGGAGGCCGACCGGTCCTCGGTGCGGCTGGCCGGCCGGGAGGCGGCCACGTCCGCGCTGCGTACCCTGCCGGCGCTCGACGCCGCCTGGGCGTTCTACCTACGCCGGTACGTCGAGCCGGGTTGGTCGGCGGGGCTCGCCCCGGACGACTTCTTCGGCGGCTTCGCCAAGCTGCTCGCCGGCCGGCGGAACGAGATCGACGAGCTGCGGGAGAACGCGCCCGACGAGAAGGCCTCCCGCTGGGACACCCACCCGCCCATCGGGATCCGGGTGGCCGCGATGGCCGACGCACCGGTTGACCCGGCTGCCCCCGACGAGCGGCCGGCCGCCGTCCTGCTGGCCGACATCGACGCCGCCGGCCAGGCGTTGCAGGGGCTCGTGGTCGATTGCGAGGGACGGCAGGTCCTGCCGTGGCCCGAGTTCATCGCGGCGGCCATCGCCGCCGGTGGGCAGCGCGAGGCCGACGCCGTCTACCGGGCCGCAGGCCGGTTCACCGGCGCGGAGAATCCCGGCCTGGCCACCGTGCTGGACCTGGTCCGCGCGGGTCGGCTGGGCGAGTTCGCCGAGCGGTTCCTCACCGGGGTCGACCCGGAGGAGGCGGCGGCCCGGTTCGCCGGCCCGATGGGGTCACTGCTGGTCAACGCCGCGATCCGCGCCGGGCGGGCGCACTGGCGGCTCTCCTGGTCGGCCCCGGCCCGGTTGGTCGGCCCGGACGGCGAGCCGTGCGACCTGTCCGACATCGCCAAGCTGGCGGTGGATCCGCTGACCCTGGACGACGCGCTGGCCCGCCTCGCCGAGCTGGGCGTCGACCCGGACGGTGCGACGGTGGTGCAGCGGCGGGTCTCCGGCCGGGACGCCGACCTCGTCGGCGGGCTCGCCAACATCAAGATCGACGGTACGGAGCACGACGTGCTGGTCCTGGACCGGGGGCTGGTGCTGATCGCCGACCCCGGCAAGGCGAGCCAGGGCGAGGAGCGGCTGCGGGCGCTGGTCGGCTCGGTGCCGGTGGCCGAGCTGGCGGGCCGGCACACCTTCTGGCCGTACGAGGAGATCACCTCGGTGGCGGTGAAGCGGGAGGTGCCGCTGAAGGCCGAGCTGACCCTGCACGACGGGCGCACGGTGACGATGCAGGAACTCTTCTTCGGCGAGCTGCTGGAGAAGAGCAGCCGCGACACCCTGCTGGCGGTGTTCCGGCGGATCAACGGGTGACGCCCCGGGTGCCCCGGCCGGTCGGTCCGGGGCACCCGGGCACACCCGCAGAGCAGGCCCGGGGGCCAGGGCTGGGCCGCAGAGCAGACCCCGGTCAGGGCTGGGCGAGGCGGGCGGCGACTGCCGCGACGTGCTCGTCGGACTCGGTCAGCGCCGCCCGGACGTGCTTCGCGCCACCCGGCCCGTAGAAGACGCCTGCGGCGACCAGGATGCCCCGGCGGGCCAGCCAGTCGACGGTCGACCAGCAGTCCTCGCCCCGGGTCAGCCACAGGTAGAGCCCGGCCTCGGAGTGCTCGACGGTGAACCCGGCCCCGGTGAACGCGGCCAGCAGCCGCTCGCGCCGCGCCCGGTAGCGCTCCCGCTGGGCGTCGGCGTGCTCCTGGTCGCCCAACGCCGCGATCATCGCCGCCTGTACGGGCGCCGGCACGATCATGCCGGCGTGCTTGCGCACCTTCAGCAGCTCCGCCACCAGGGCGGGGTCACCGGCGACGAAGCCCGCGCGGTAGCCGGCCAGGTTGGAGCGCTTGGACAGCGAGTGCACCGCCAGCAGCCCGTCGTACGACCCGCCGCTCACCTCGGGCGCGAGCACGGAGACCGGCTCGGCGGCGGCCGACCAGCCCAGCGGCAGATAGCACTCGTCGCTGGCCACCACGGCCCCCCGCTCCCGCGCCCAGTCGACCACCTTGCGCAGGTGGTTGGCGGGCAGCACCCGGCCGGTCGGGTTGCCGGGCGAGTTGACCCAGACCAGGCGGACCCGGGGGTCGGGGCCGAGCGCGGTCAGCGAGTCGGTGCGCACGGTGGTCGCACCGGCGAGCCGCGCCCCGTCCTCGTACGTCGGGTAGCAGATCGACGGCACCACGACGACGTCACCGGGCCCGAGGCCGAGCAGGGTGGGCAGCCACGCCACCAGTTCCTTGGAGCCGATGGTGGGCAGCACGCCCAGGCCGTCGACGCGCACACCGCAGGACCGGGCCACCCACGCCGCGACGGCGTCCCGCAGGGCGGGGGTGCCGGCGGTCAGCGGGTATCCGGGTGCGTCGGACGCGTCGGCCAGGGCCTGCCGGATCACCGGGGGCACCGGGTCGACCGGAGTGCCCATCGACAGGTTGATCGGGCCGTCCGGGTGCGCCGCGGCCAGGGCGGCCGCGGCGTCCAGGGTGTCCCAGGTGAACTCGGGCAGCCGCGACGAGACCGGCGCGGGCCGGTTCAGTGGCCCTCTCCGCGCGGCGGCTGGCCCGCGACGAACGTCGCGTCCTTCTCCACCTTGCCGATCTTCGAGGCTCCGCCGGGCGAGCCCAGGTCCTCGAAGAACTCGTAGTTCGCCCCGGTGTAGTCCTTCCACTGCTCCGGGACGTCGTCCTCGTAGAAGATCGCCTCGACCGGGCAGACCGGCTCACAGGCACCGCAGTCGACGCACTCGTCGGGGTGGATGTAGAGCATCCGGTTGCCCTCGTAGATGCAGTCGACCGGGCATTCCTCGATGCATGCCTTGTCGAGCACATCCACGCAGGGCTCGGCGATGATGTAGGTCACCGGTCTTCTCCTCCGCAAGACACGCCGCGATCACCCGCGACGGTTAGAGCCTAGTATCTCGCCGGGGAGGGGGTCGATCGTGCTCCGACAGCAGGATGTGGGACACCGGATCGTGGTTCGCCGGATTGTGGGGATTCGCGAAGGCCGGCCGCTCTTCTCCGACGCGCTCGGCGAGCTGGTCGAGCTGACCGAGACCCATGTCACTCTGGCCACCGACCAGGGCCGGCTGCGGGTGCCGGTGGCCGAGGTGCACCGGGCCAAACGGGTGCCGCCGGCGCGTCGGCCGACCGCCGCCGCCGTCGTGGCGCTGGAGCTGGCCGCCGACGAGGCGTGGCCGGCGCCCACCCGGGGCCGGCTCGGCGACTGGCTGCTGCGCGGCGCCGAGGGGTGGAGCGGGCGGGCCAACTCGGCGCTGCCGGTCGGCGACCCGGACCGGCCGCTGCCGGCCGCGCTGGACGCCGTCGAGCGCTGGTACGCCGACCGCGCCCAGCCGGCCCTGGTCAACACGCCGCTGCCGCTCGCCACCCCGGTCGGTGCCGAGCTGGACGCGCGGGGCTGGACCTCCCGCCCGCTGGTGCTGGTGCAGACCGCGCCGCTCGCCCCGCTGCGCGCCGGCCGCCCCGAGCCGCCACCCGGCCACGCCCACACCCTGCCGGACCAGACGGACCCACCGCCCGGCCAGGCCGACCCATCGCCCGCCGCGCCCGTCCGGACCGGCCTGCCGCCGGTCGAGCTGGCCGCCGCGCCGTCCGACGACTGGCTCGCGGTCGCCGCCGGGCGCAAGGGCGGCCTCCCGGCCTCCGCCCGCCACGTGCTCACCGCCGTGGGCCAGGTCCGCTTCGCCCACGTGTACGCCGACGGCGCGCTGCTCGCCGTCGGCCGCGGCACGGTCACCGGCGACGGGCGTTGGCTCGGGCTGAGCCTGATCGAGGCGCTGCCGCACGCCCGCCGCCAGGGCCTGGCCACCCACATCATCCGCGCCCTGGCCGACTGGGGCGCCGCCCTGGGCGCCTCCGGCGCCTTTCTCCAGGTGGAGCAGCGCAACACCCCGGCGGTGACCCTCTACCGTGGTCTGGGCTTCACCACGCACCACACCTACCTCACCCGCGTCGCCCCCTGACGAACATGGCGCGGCGGGCGGCGTGCCACCCGGGCGGCGGTCGGCCACCGGCCACGGGCCGGTCAGCGGCGCACGGTGCGGCGCGGCCTGGCCGTCTTGTTCTCGGCGTAGCGCTTCAGCATCCGGGAGCGGTGGTCGCGGCCGAGCGCGGTGGCCGTCAGGTAGCCGACGAGGACCCCGGCGGCGGTCGCCGCGAGATAGAGCCAGATCTGGGCGAAGAAGGTGCCCGCGCCACCGCCGAACGGGTTCTGCCCGACCAGCAGCGGCCCGACCAGGACGGTCAGCAGCAGCGCGACCCCCACGGCGGCGGCCACGTCACCGGCCCACCGGCCCACCGGGTGGTCCTGCCCCCAGCGGAACGCCAGCACGGCGAGGATCAGACCGATCGCCAGGAACATCACCAGCGAGACCCGGTCGGCGGCGGTGACGTCGCCGTCGAAGCCGAGCCTGATGACCACCCGGGCGACCACGTTGACCGCGAACAGCGCCCCCGCGAGCACCCCGACCGCCCGCCACCGATCTTTCATCGCACGTCTCCCGCCGCACCGCCCGCCCCGACGGCGGGCCTCCTGGCAGGAATATCTACCACCGGAACCTGTGCGTCGTCATCACCCGCCGCGACGGGCCGGTGGCGGGGCGAGCACCTGCCGGAACCCCATCACCGCGAACGTCATCGCGCCCGCCACGATCATCGCCAGCCCGACCCAGTTGTCCCCGGCCAGCAGCAGGTCACCCTCGCTGGTCCGGACCGCCGCCGCGCCCATCAGGACGAACCACGGCGTGGCGGGCAGGACCACCGCCCAGCGGCGACCCACCGCCGCGTGGGCGAACCAGCTCAGCGCGACGTTGGCGAGCACCGCCACCGGCACCGACGCGCCGACCAGCGTCCCGGAGACCCGGACGGTGGACAGGAGCAGCTCCAGCAGCGCCGTCGCCACCGCGCCCACCACGGCCACCACGCCACCGGCGACCCGCAGGGCGAGGTCGAGCAGCCGCAGCGACCGCCCCGGCGGGGGCGGCGCGGGGGCCTGCGGGGGGACGACCGACATCGGCGCGGCGGGCAGGGTCACCGGACGCCGGCCGCCGCGACCGGGGCGCGCCCCGCGCCGTCCCCGTCGAGGTCGAGCCCGGCGAACAGGTCGTCCTCCCAGCCGTACGGGCCGTTGCCCGGCCCCTGCTCCCCCACCGCCAGCGTGAAGTACTCCACGCCCATGAACTCGGCCCCGAAGTTGCCGGCGATCGAGTAGAGCCAGGAGGTGGCCGGGATCTGGGTGGCGTGCGCCCGCATCGCGGCCTCCTTCGCGGCGTGCTGGTCGGTGGCGTCGATCCGGGCGCCGATCTGCTCGTCCGGGGTGCCGAAGGGCAGGTCGGCGACGCTGCCGATGCCCTCGAACGGGTTGTCCGACGCCTCGGTGAAGTGGTTCATCCCGGCCTCCAGCACGCTGCGCGGCATGGCCGTCCAGTAGACCTTGGCCGGGGCGAACCCCTCGGCGGCGGCCAGCTCGTGCGCCCGCATCGCCACCCGGTGCGCCTGGATGTGGTCGGGGTGGCCGTAGAAGCCGTTCGGGTCGTACGTGATCATGACCTGCGGGCGTACCTCCCGCATGATCTCCACGACGAACCCGGCGGCGGTGTCGAGGTCGGCCTGCCAGAACGCCCGGGGGTGCTCGTTGGTGGCCTGACCCATCATCCCGGAGTCGCGGTAGCGGCCCGCGCCGCCGAGGAAGCGGTGGTCGGCGACGCCGAGCGCGGCGCAGGCGGCGGCCAGCTCCCCGATGCGGAACCCGCCGAGCTGGTCGGCCTCTGCGGCGGCGAGCTGGGCCAGCTCCGGCACGTGGATCTCGCCCTCCTCGCCGAGCGTGCAGGTCACCAGCGTGACGTGGGCGCCGGCGGCGGCGTAGTGGGCCATCGTCGAGCCGGTGCCGATGGACTCGTCGTCGGGGTGCGCGTGGACCAGCAGGAGGCGGCGGTCGGGCAGCGTCGTCACGACGGTCACTCTAACCGGCGGTTCACCCACGCCGGCCCCGACGCGTCCCGCCAGGTCCGCCACATCACCCCCGGGGCGGCTCTACGATCCGACGTGTGGACTTTCCGGAGCTGGCCGCCCGTACCCGCCGGTTCGCCCACGGGGCGCCCCGCGCCGTCACCGTGGCCGACGACGGCTCCCGGGTGATCTTCCTGCGCTCCGCCGGTCCGGAGGATCCCGCCGACGCGCTCTGGCTGCTCGACCCGGCCACCGGTGAGGAGCGGCTGATCGCCGACCCGGCGGTGCTGCTCGGCGCCGGCGGCGACCCGGCCGCCCTCACCCCCGGCGAGCGGGCGCTGCGCGAGCGGCGGCGGCTCAGCACCGCCGGCATCGGCTCGTACGCGCTGGACGCGGCGGGCCGGGTGGCGGTGTTCGCGCTGTCCGGTCGGCTGTTCCGGGCCGACCTGGTGCACGGCGACGTGATCGAGGTGGCGACCGCCGGCCCGGTGCTCGACCCGCGCCCCGACCCCACCGGCGAGCGGCTGGCGTACGTCACCGACACCGCCGACGGGGTGCGCCCGGGCGAGCTGCGGGTGGTGGCGGCCGACGGCACCGACAGCCTGCTGGCCGGCGAGGACGCCGGGGTCGCCTGGGGGCTGCCCGAGCACGTCGCGGCCGAGGAGTTCGGCCGGTTCCGGGGCTACTGGTGGGCGCCCGACGGGCGCAGCGTGCTGGCCGCGCGCGTCGACGAGTCCCGGCTGCCCCGCTGGCACCTGCACGACCCGGCGGACCCGGCCAGCCCGCCGACGACGGTGGCGTACCCCCGGGCGGGCGGGCCGAACGCGGAGGTCAGCCTCCACCTGCTCGACCTCGACGACGGCTGGGTCGACGTGCACTGGGACCGGGAGACCTACCCGTACCTCACCTCCGTCGACTGGGCCGACGGCAACCCGCTGCTCACGGTGCTGCGCCGGTCGCAGCAGCACGGCCTGGTGCTCGCCGTCGACCCGCGCACCGGCGAGACCCAGGTGCACGCCGAGCTGGCCGACCCGCGCTGGGTGGAGCCGATCCCCGGCACCCCGGCGCACCTGCCCGACGGGCGGGTGCTGGTCGGCGGCGAGCTGGCCCACGACGGGTACGACGCCCGCTGCCTGTTCGCCGACGGCACCCTGCTCACCCCGCCGTCGCTGTACGTGCGCCGGGTGGTGGGCCGGCTGCCCGCCGGCAGCGGCCCGGCCGACCTGCTGGTGGAGGCGAGCGAGGGCGAGCCCAGCCAGCGGCACCTGTACCGGGTGCGGACGCTGATCGGCGCCGGGGTGGATGCCCGCCGAATGAGCGGCACCCCCGGCTGGCACACGGCCGCCGTGGGCGGGGACACGCTGGTGGTCGGCACCGCGTCGCTGGACCAGCCGGGCACCACCTGGGCGGTGTGGCGCGGCGACCGGGAGGTGGCGCAGCTGCGCTCGCTGGCCGCCGCCCCGCCGTACTCCCCCCGGCCGACGATGGTGCGGGTGACCGACCGGCGGCTGCCCAGCGCCGTGCTCTACCCCACCGACCACGTGAAGGGCACCCGGCTGCCGGTGCTGCTGGACGTCTACGGCGGCCCGGGGCACCAGGAGGTGGTGGCCGCCCGGTCGGCCTGGCTGGAGCGGCAGTGGTGGGCCGACTCCGGCTTCGCGGTGGTGACGGTGGACAACCGGGGCACCCCCGGGGTGGCCCCGTCGTTCGAGAAGGCGGTGCACCGCCGGCTGGCCGACGTGGTGCTGACCGACCAGATCGACGCGCTGACCGCGCTCGCCGACAAGCACCCCGACCTGGACCTGGAGCGGGTCGGCATCCGGGGCTGGTCGTTCGGCGGCTGGCTGGCCGGGCTGGCGGTGCTGCGCCACCCGGAGCTGTTCCGCTGCGGGATCGCCGGCGCCCCGGTCACCGACTGGACGCTGTACGACACCGCATACAGCGAGCGCTACCTGGGCCTGCCGGAGGACGGCATGGACGTGTACGCGCACCACTCGCTGCTGGAACTGGCGGCCGAGCGACCCGTGCCGGGTGAGCCGGCCCGGCCGCTGCTGCTGGTGCACGGCCTGGTCGACGACAACGTGGTGGCCGCGCACACGCTGCGGCTGTCGGCGGCGCTGCTGGCGGCGGGCCGGCCGCACTCGGTGCTGCCGCTGCCCGGGGCCACGCACATGGCGGCGGGCGGCCTGTCGGAGCGCCTGCTCCGCCTGGAACTCGACTTCCTCCGCACCCACCTGGGGTAAGGAAGGGCCCCTGTCAACGCTTTCTGTATAGGAAGGGCCCCCTGTTAACGAGGCGGTCACGGGCCCGAACGTCTGCAATGATGAACGATCTTCGATCACACTCCCCTGTGCCCCGCCGCACCGACCTCCACCGGAGAGACGACATGCAGCCGTTGCGTCCAGAGCCGACCGCAGGGCGTCCGGTCTGGATGTGAGTCGGCGCTGCCGTCGGGCTCGCACTCGCCGTCAGCATGTACCTGAACAGCAACAAACCCCGCACTCCTGCCGCAGCGAGCCGACCGCCGACGGAGACATTCGTGGTCTCCGGCGCGGTGCTGCTGGGCGCCGGCGCGTCCTTCGTCCGGGACGACCACGGCGGCTGTGCCGGCACGGGCGACCATGCCGACATCAAGGACGGCGCACCGGTGATCATCACGACCGGCGATTCGTTCGCCGGCGGGAAGCTGACCGACGCCCGCGCGCTCACCGACGGCACCTGCCGGTTCTGGTTCTCCGTGCGGGGGGTCCCGACCCGGCAGGACACCTACCTGCTCATGGTCGCCGACGAAGGCCCCCGCCAATACAACGAACGCGAGCTCAAGAGCGCCCTGCTGGCCCTACGAGCCGACTGAACCCCAAGCCCCGCCCCGCCCACCTCCCCGGCCCCGCCCGCCAGCCCCGGTGATCAAGAGGTTTGCGTCATCACAGAGATCAACAATGACGTTTTCCTCTTGATCACCGAGGCGAGGAGGCGAGGCGGGGTGGGGGTGGGAAGGGGTGGGTTACTGCTTGACGTGGGCGTTGACGAAGGACGGGTAGCCGAAGACGCTGGAGATGAAGACGCCGCCGGCCTTGGAGCCGTGCACGTTGTACGCCACGTCGACGTAGAGCGGCACCACCGGCGCGTGCTCCTTCATGATCCGCTGGTCGAGTTTGGCCCACTCGGGGCCCTGCTTGGCGGGCTCCAGGGCGAGGATCCGGTCGAACTCGGCGTTGATCGCCGGGTCGTCGAAGTACGACTGGTTGCTGTTGCCCTCGGCCTTGATGGTGCGGCCGTCGTAGAGCACCGGCAGGATCGACGCGCCGCTGGGCCAGTCCGCCGCCCAGTTGCCGATGTACAGGTCCCAGGGGTTGTTCTTCTTCTTGACCTCGTCGAGCTTGGCGTCGTCCGGGATGTTCCGCACGGTGATCTTGAAACCGGCCCGCTCCAGGTTGCCCTTGAGCTGGGTCGCCTGCACCTGCTCGTCGGTGTTGTCGGCCACGCCGAGGACCAGCTCCGGGGTCTGGCCGCCGAGCAGCTCCTTGGCCTTGTCGACGTCGCCGTTCGCCCCGGCCGGGTAGGCCTCGTACGCCTGGAAGCCGATCGTGGCCGGGGGCATCAGGGTGGTCAGCGGCTGGGCCACGGTCTGCCCGCCGAGCGCCTTGATCAGGCCCTCCCGGTCGATGGCGTAGTTCAGTGCCTGGCGGATCTTCAGGTCGGTGACCCGCTGGTTGTTGATGACGAGCTGGTTGGCGCTCGGCGTCGGCGAGAGGATGGTGCGCGACTTCAGCGCCGCGTCCTGGGCCACCCGGGCGACCAGCGAGGGCGGCACCGAGTTGAAGGCGAGCGCGCTCTGGTCGGGGCCGTTGTCGGCGATCACCCGGTTGTTGGCGGCGTCGGCGGTCGGGCCGAAGCTCCACACGAACTGGTCCGGGTACTGGTGGCGCACCGGGTCGGTGGCCGGGTCCCAGTTCGGGTTGCGGTCGAGGGTGAGCTGCACGCCGACCTGGTTGGTGGCGATCTTGTACGGCCCGGACGAGAACGGCCGCTGGTCCAGGTTGACCCCGGTGTCCTGGTCGGCCCGCAGCGGCGCGGTGGTCGGCAGGGACACCGCGAACGGCAGGTCGCAGCGGGGCTTGGCGAACTCGAAGCGCAGGGTCCGCTCGTCCGGGGTGGTCAGGCCGGGCGGCAGCGCGTCCCGGTTCTTCTGGAAGTCCCACTTCGTGTCGAACTGCGGGGTGTCGGCCAGCCACTCCTGCAGGTAGGTCGGGCCACCGGCGAGGTCCGGGTCGAAGGACCGGGCGATGCCGTACGCGATCTCCTTCGACGTGATCGGGCTGCCGTCCTCGAACTTCACCCCCTGCTTGATCGTGAATTCCCAGACCTTGCAGTCGTTGTCGACGTTGGTACCGGGGGTCTCGGCCAGGTCGCCGACGAGGACCAGGCCGCCCTTGCCGTCGTCCTTCCAGGTCGTCAGGTAACGGGCGAAGAGCGGGTTGGCCATCAGGCCCGCGAACGAGTACGTCCGCTGCGGGTCCAGGTGGGAGATCGGCGTCTCCCGGATGATGGTGAACGTGCCGCCCCGGCGCGCCCCGCTCACCTCGGCCGCCGGGCCCTGCGAGTCCTTCGGGTCGGTGGCGATGACGCCGGTCTGCTGCCGGCCGGTGTCGACCGTGGTGCCCTCGCCCGTGTTCTCCGAGCACGCCCCCAACGCCACCACCAGTGCGATGGCGCCGCCGACGCCGGCCGCTGCGCGTGGTCGCATCTCCTACCTCCTCTGTCGATGAATCTCGTAACCGGTCAGCGCAGCCGCACCCGGGGGTCGATGGCCGCGTAGAGCAGGTCCACCACGACGTTGGCCAGCACCACGAACACCGCGGCGATGAGCACGGTCGCCATGATGGTGGGCAGGTCGCCGGCGCGGACGGCGTCGACCGCGGTACGCCCCAACCCCTGGATGCCGAACGTCGTCTCCGTGATGACGGTGCCGCCCAGCGCCCCGCCCACGTCCAGCCCCGCGATGGTCACCACGGGGGTGACGGCCGCGCGCAGCGCGTGCCGCCCGTACACCCGGGGTTTGGTCAGGCCCTTGGCCCGGGCCGTGCGGACGAAGTCCTCCGACAGCGTCTCCAGCAGCTGCGCCCGGGACAGCCGCGCGTAGATGGCGGAGAAGAGGAACGCCAGCGAGACCCACGCCAGCACCAGACCGCTCGCCCACCTGAGCGGGTTGTCGAACAGCGACGTGTAGCTGGGCACCGGCAGCAGCCGCAGGTTATAGACGAAGACCAGCAGCAGCACCGCCCCGACGAAGTAGAGCTGCAACGACGCGCCGGTCAGCGAGAAGCCGATGGCCACCCGGTCCAGCCAGGTGCCCCGGCGCAGCGCCGAGACCATGCCGAGGCCGACGCCGAGCAGCAGCCACAGGATCGCCGCCGGGATCACGATGCTCAGGGTCACCGGCAGCACCCGGGCGATGGTGTCGCTGACCGCCTCGTTGCTGACGTACGACCAGCCCAGGCAGGGTGCGTCGCACCGGCCGCCCTGGGCGCTGCCGAGGTCCCGCCCGGTGACGATGCCCTTCAGGTAGCCCGCGTACTGGGTGACCAGCGGGTCGCGCAGGCCCAACTCCTGGCGGACCCGCTCCAGGCGTTCCGGGTTGCAGTTCTTGGGGCACATGCCGCTGACCGGGTCCCGGGGCAGGGCGAAGAACATCAGGAAGCTGAGCACGCTCACCGCGAACAGGGTGAGCGCCGCCGAGAGCAGCCGCTTGACCAGGAACCGCGCCATGGTGGAGCCCTCCTACCGGGACGACTTCGGGTCGAGCGCGTCGCGCAGCGCGTCCCCGAAGAGGTTGAAGGCGAAGACCAGCGCGAAGATCGTGACGCCGGGGAAGAAGACGTACGCCGGGTCGGTCTGGAGGTAGTCGAGGCTGCGGTAGATCATCCGGCCGAAGCTCGGCGTGGCGTCGGTCAGCCCGACCCCGATGAACGACAGCGCCGCCTCGCTGGTGACGTACGACGGCACCGCGAGGGAGAACGACACCAGGATCGGGGCCCAGAGGTTCGGCAGGAGCTGGCGGAACAGCATGTGCCCCAGCCCGGCGCCGCTGGCGCGGGCCGCCTCCACGAACTCCCGCTCGCGCAGCGCGATGACCTGCCCCCGCACCAGCCGGGCGGTGCTGGTCCAGCCGAACAGGGCGAAGATGGCGATCAGCACGCCGATCTGGAACGCGGGCGGCACCTCCTCGCGCTGGCCGTAGAAGCGCAGCGCGATCGTCGGGGTCAGCGCCAGGGCGATGATCAGGAACGGCATGGCCAGGGTCAGGTCGGTGATCCAGTTGAGCACGGCGTCGAGCCAGCCGCCCAGGTAGCCGGCGAGGGTGCCGAGCACCACGCCGATCGCTGCGGTGATCACCGCAGCGGCGATCGCGATGAACAGCGACGTCCGCAGGCCGTGCACCATCCGGATGAAGATGTCCCGGCCCAGGCCCGGCTCCAGCCCGAACCAGTGTTCCCCGGTGACCCCGCCGGCATAGCCCAGCGGCATGCCGAAGCCGTCGAGCCGGCCCTGGAACTGCTCGCGCGGGCCGATGCCGTACAGCGCCTCGATCAGCGGCACGGCGAGCGCGGCCAGCAGGAAGAAGGCCAGCATGCCGGCGCTGACCATGGCGGTGCGGTCCCGGCGCAGCCGGGCCCGGGCGAGCTGGCCGGGCGACCGGCCGACGATGCCCCGACCATGGGTGCCGGGATCGTCGCCGGTGGACTCGATCTCCGCGAGGGCCACGCCCTCGACCGGGGACAGGCTCACGTCGTCACCTCCGCACCACTCGCGCCGGCCCCGTCGCGCCCCGGGAAGCGCCCGCCCGGGTCGGGCTCCGGGAAGTGGCAGGCCGTCAGTTGCCCGCTGCCGTCGCGGGACACCAGCGCTGGCTCCTCGGTGGCGCAGACGTCGCGCGCCTTCGGGCACCGGGTGCGGAACCGGCAGCCCGACGGCGGGTTCAGCGGGGTCGGCACGTCGCCGGTGAGCCGGATCCGCCCGCCGGGGCCGAGCCGCGTCACGTCGGGGACCGCCGACAGCAGGGCCCTGGTGTACGGGTGCTGCGGGCGCTCGTAGATGCCCGCCCGGTCGCCGATCTCCACGATCCGGCCCAGGTACATCACGGCGACCCGCTGGCAGAAGTGCCGCACCACGGCGAGGTCGTGGGCGATGAACACGAACGCCAGCCCGAGGTCGCGTTGCAGGTCGCGCAGCAGGTTGACGACCTGCGCCTGGATCGACACGTCGAGGGCGGAGACGGGCTCGTCGGCGACGATCAGCTTCGGCCGCAGCGCGAGGGCGCGGGCGATGCCGACGCGCTGGCGCTGCCCGCCGGAGAACTCGTGCGGGTACCGGTTGTAGTGCTCGGGGTTGAGCCCGACCAGTTCCAGCAGCTCCTGCACCCGGCGGCGCACCCCGCCGGGCGGGTCGATCCCGTTGACCCGCAGCGGCATCGCCACGATCCGGCCGACGGTGTGCCGGGGGTTCAGCGACGCGTACGGGTCCTGGAAGATGATCTGGAGGTCCTGGCGCAGCGGTCGCAGCTCGCGCCGCCCGGCGTGGGTGATGTCGCGGCCGGCGAACTCGATCCGCCCGGCGGTCGGTTCCAGCAGCCGCACCAGCATCCGGCCGGTGGTGGTCTTGCCGCAGCCGGACTCCCCCACCAGGCCGAGCGTCTCGCCGGGGCGTACCGCGAAGTCCAGGCCGTCGACGGCCCGCACCAGGCCGGTGGCGCGGAACCCGGTGCGCACCGGGAAGTGCTTGGTCAGCCCGCTGACCCGCAGCAGCGGCTCGCTCATCGGGCCACCCCCGTCCGCGCGACGTCCTCGGCGTGCAGCCGGGCGCGCTCGTCGGCGGGCAGGTGGCAGGCCGCCAGGTGGCCCGGCTCGCCGGCCGGGGCCAGCGCCGGGACCTCGGTGCGCGAGCGGCCGCCGGTGCGGTCGGCGTACCGGCAGCGGGGGTGGAAGGCGCAGCCGGGCGGCAGGTCGATCAGGCTGGGCGGGTTGCCGGGGATGGGCACCAGGTCCGCGTCGGCGTCGCCGTGCAGCGAGGGCACGCTGGAGAGCAGACCCCAGGTGTACGGGTGTCGGGGCCGCCGCAGCACCTGCTCCGCGCTGCCGTGCTCGACGGCCCGGCCGGCGTACATCACCAGCACCTCGTCGGCGACCTGGCCGACCACGCCGAGGTCGTGGGTGATCAGGATGATCGCCGAGCGGAACTCGGCCTGGAGGTCGGCCAGCAGGTCCAGGATCTGCGCCTGCACGGTGACGTCGAGGGCGGTGGTCGGCTCGTCGGCGATCAGCAGGGCCGGGTCGTTGACCAGGGCCATGGCGATCATCGCCCGCTGCCGCATGCCGCCGGAGAACTCGTGCGGGTACTGGTCGTAGCGCTTTCCCGGCTGGGGGATGCCGACCCGGCCGAGCATGTCGACGGCCCGCCGCCGGGCCTCCTGCCGGCCGGCCCGCCGGTGGTGCACCCGGTACGCCTCGGCGATCTGCCGGCCCACGGTGTAGTAGGGGTGCAGCGCCGACAGCGGGTCCTGGAAGATCATCGCCACGTTCCGGCCACGCAGCCGGCGGACGTCCTCCTCGGGCAGGCCGACGAGCTGCCGGCCGTCGACGGAGATCCCGCCGGTGACGGTGGTGCGCCTGGGGTCGTGCAGGCCGAGGATCGCCAGCGAGGTGACGCTCTTGCCGGAGCCGGATTCGCCGACGACGCCGAGGGTGCGGCCCCGCTCGACGGCAAAGGAGACCCCGTCGACCGCGTGGACGGTGCCGTCGGCGGTGTCGAAGCGCACCCGCAGGTCGTCGACCCGCAGGTAGGGGCCGGACGCCGGTGCTGGCTCGCCCACGACCACCTCCCCAGTGACGAAGAGAAACTACAACAGATCACTGAGGCTGAAAATAAGCTACAAGCGGGTGGCTGTCAGCGGTGCCCAGCGTAACGACTCGGCAACTCTGCCGACACCCCTCGCCGCCGGGCCGGCTCTTCCCCATCGATCGCACCTCGGGTGCGACCATGGCGGGGGCAGCCGGGAGAGGATCCGTGCTCGATCGAGGTGGAGGTGACCATGACCGCGGCGGTGTTCGACCACGACGGACCGTGGACCGAGGAGGAATACCTCGCCCTCGGCGAGACGTCGCAGCGGGTCGAACTCTTCGACGGGAGCCTCCACGTGACCCCAGCCCCCACCCCACGCCACCAGCGGATATCGCGCAAGCTGGGCAACATCCTCGAACCGGCCGCCGAAGCGGCCGGGCTGGAGCTGCTGGAGGCGGTGAACGTCCGGCTCCGACCCGGGCGGGTCCCCGTCCCCGACCTCGTCGTCACGGACCCGGTCGACCTCGACGACGTCTACGTGGCGGCGGACGACGTCCGGCTGGTCTGCGAGATCATCTCGCCGGGCAACGCGTCCACCGACAACGTGCTGAAGATGCACTACTACGCCGCTGCCCACATCGACTGGTACCTGCTGGTCGAGCAGGAGACCGGCGCGCTGCGCCTGCACCGGCGTCGGCACGCCCACTACGTGGAGCACTCGGCCGCCAAGCGGGGCGAGGTGCTGGAGTTGACCGAGCCCGTCCGGGCGAAGATCCGACCCGAGGATCTCGTCCCCTGACGGATGTCGGTCCCGTCCCCTA
Source organism: Micromonospora sp. NPDC057141 (assembly GCF_042670805.1). Taxonomy (NCBI): domain Bacteria; kingdom Bacillati; phylum Actinomycetota; class Actinomycetes; order Micromonosporales; family Micromonosporaceae; genus Micromonospora; species Micromonospora sp. NPDC057141. The sequence continues at coordinate 28,862 of NZ_JBHUVA010000010.1, forward strand.
GGGTCGGGCGCATGAGCGAGCGCCAGCGAGCGAATCATCCATCTGGCCCGGTGTCTCAGGGCGGCGCGCAGCGCAGCGGAGCGTCGTCATGACCGGATTCGATGCGGCGTCCGCCGCCGTGCAGGCGGCCCTGGACGCGGGTGCCCGCTACGCCGACGCCCGGGTGATGCACCGCCGCTACGAGTCGATGTCGGCCCGCAACGGCGACGTCGAGGAGCTGACCCAGGACGAGAGCCTCGGGCTGGGCGTCCGGGCGCTGGTCGGATCGGGCTGGGGCTTCCACGCCGTACCGGAGCTGTCGGACGCCGCCGCCCGCGACGCCGGCCGGCGCGCCGCGCTGATCGCCGCCGCGAGCGCGCGGGTCCCCGGGCCGCCGATCGACCTGGTGCCGGCCGAGCCGGTCGTGGCGAGCTGGGCCTCGGCCTGCGAGGTGGACCCGCTCGGGGTGGCCCTGTCCGACAAGGGCGACCTGCTGGTCGGCGCGACCGCCACGATGGCCGAGCACGGCGCCGACCTAGCCGAGGGCCTCTACCAGGTGTGGGACACCACGAAGTGGTTCGTCTCCAGCGAGGGGCACCGCATCGACCAGCGCATCCGCGAGTGCGGCGGCGGCATCTCGGCCACCGCGATCGGCGACGGCGAGACCCAGCGCCGGTCCTACCCGAGCTACCGCGGCCAGTACGGCACCACCGGCTGGGAGCTGGTCACCTCACTCGACCTGGCCGCGCACGCCGCCCGGATCGCCGAGGAGAGCCGCGCGCTGCTCACCGCCCCCGAGTGCCCGGCCGGCGAGACCGACCTGATCCTCGGCGGCGAGCAGCTCGCGTTGCAGATCCACGAGTCCGTCGGGCACGCCATCGAGCTGGACCGCATCCTCGGCTGGGAGGCCGCCTTCGCCGGCACGTCCTGGCTGGACCTGGCGCAGCTCGGCTCGCTGCGCTACGGCTCCGAGCTGATGAACGTCACCATCGACCCCACCATCCCGGGCGCGCTGGGCAGCTTCGGCTTCGACGACGAGGGCTCCCCGGCGGTGCGGCGGGACGCGGTGCGCGAGGGCCGGTGGGTCGGGGTGCTCGCCGGCCGCGACTCGGCCGCCGTCGCCGGCCTCGGCTACGGCGGCAGCGTACGCGCCGACGGCTGGGCCCGGCTGCCGATGGTGCGGATGACCAACGTCGGGCTGGAGCCCGGCCCGCACACCCTCGACGAGATCGTCGCCGCCACCGACGACGGGGTGCTGATGGACGTCAACCGCTCCTGGTCGATCGACGACAGGCGGCTCAACTTCCAGTTCGGCTGCGAGATCGGCTGGGAGGTGAAGCGGGGCCGGCGGGGGCGGATGCTGCGCAACCCCACCTACACGGGCATCGGCCCGCTGTTCTGGCGCTCGATGGACATGCTCTCCGCCGAGACCGTCGCCTGGGGCACGCCGAACTGCGGCAAGGGCCAGCCCGGCCAGGTGGGCCACACCGGCCACCCGGCCGCGCCGGCCCGGTTCCGCAACGTCCGAGTGGGGGTACGCGCATGAGTCAGGGAGACGAGCGGGACGAGCTGGGGCTCGCCGATCAGGTGGTCGACCTGGTCCGCCGGCTGGCCGGGCCGCAGGCGGAGGCGGAGGTGGTGGTCACCCGGTCCGACCTGGCGCTGACCCGGTTCGCCAACTCCTTCGTGCACCAGAACGTCGCCGAGTCGGGCGTCTCGGTGCGGCTGCGCGTGCACGCCGAGGGGCGCACGGCGGCCGGCGGCGGCAGCGTGGTCACCCCGGACGGGCTGGCCGCCCTGGTCGAGCGGGCCCTCGCGGCGGCCCGGCTCTGCCCGCCGGATCCGGCCTGGCCGGGGCTGGCCCCGCGCTCGCCGGTGCCCGCCGCCCCGGCCTGGGACGAGGCCACGGCCTTCGCCGAGCCGGGCGAGCGGGCCGAGCGGGTGCGCGCGTTCGTCGACGCCGTGGGCGGGCTGGAGGCCGCCGGATACTGCCGCACCTCCTACCGGGCGGCGGCGTTCGCCAACTCCACCGGGCACTCGGCGCAGGGCGCCGCCGCCGAGGCGGCGATGGACGGCATCGCCCGCACCGGCGGCGCGGACGGGGTGGCCCGGCTGCACGCCGACCGGCTCGCCGACCTCGACGGGGCGGCGCTGGGGGCCCGGGCCGCCGCGAAGGCACGGGCGGCCGTGGACCCGGTCGAGCTGCCCCCGGGCCGGTACGAGGTGGTGCTGGAGCCGGCCGCCGTCGCCGACCTGCTGCACAACTTCGCCCTGTGGGGCTTCAACGGCAAGCGGCACGCCGAGCGGCAGTCCTTCGCCGAGCCGGGCGCGGCCCAGTTCGACCCGGCGGTCACGCTGGTCGACGACCCGCTGGCCGGGTCGGGGCTGCCGTTCGACGTGGAGGGCACCGGCCGGCGGGCCCTGACGCTGGTCGACGCCGGCACCACGGTCGCCGCGGCGCACGACCGGCGCAGCGGCGCGGCGGCCGGGGTCGGCTCCACCGGGCACGCGTCGCCGGAGGCGGCCACCTTCGGCGCGATGCCGGTCAACCTGCGGTTGTCCGGCCCCGCCCCGGGCGCCACCGACGATCCGGCGCGCACCGGCGGCGGGGCGGGGCCCGGGTCGCCGGCGCCGGCCGGGCCGGTGGTCGACGACGACACGGCCGCCCTGGTCGCCGGGATGGAGCGGGGCCTGCTGGTCAGCGACCTGTGGTACACCCGGGTGCTGGACACGAAAAGCCTGGTGATCACGGGGCTGACCCGCAACGGGGTCTGGCTGGTGGAGGGCGGGGTGCCGGTGCGGGCGGTGCAGAACTTCCGCTTCACCGAGTCCTACCCCCGGGCGCTGGGCCCGGGTGCCGTGCTCGGGATCGGCCGCCGGGCGGTCCGGCAGCCGGACCGGGTCGACGGCGTCTGGTGGGACGCCCCGGCGCTGCGGCTGGCGGCCTGGAACTTCACCGGGGGCGCCTCCGGCTGACCCGGGCGGCTGACCCGGGCGGATGATCCTGGCCGGTTCTCCGGGCGGTTCGGGAGTGAGGTTCTTAACATCCGACATCGATCGTGTTGCGGAGACTTTTCCGCAGCCCGGACACACGGGACACTCCCTTGCGCGGACGGCCCACGGAGATCGGCGTAACGTGTGTCAACTAGCTGCGCCGGTACGGCCGGTGTGGTCGTTGGTGTGCGCGGTGAGGTGGCAGCGGGTACGGGGTCGCCGGTCCGCGTGCCGACCGGAACAACTGCCGCCCGTGAGGGCCCCGTCAGGGAGACGACCGAATGACTTCAACGGCAACGAGGCCGCGGGGAGCGCGAGCGCGCGCCGCCATAGCGGCGAAGACGTTGCGGACGGACCGGTGGTGGTTCGCTCCGCTGATCACCGTCATCGGGCTCAGCGCCTGGGTGGCGTACGCGACGGTCCGGGTCTTCATGCACGACTTCTACTGGGTCGACGAATACCACTACCTGACCCCGTTCTACTCCCCCTGCGTGACCGAGCAGTGCGTCGAGGGGGCCGCCCACTTCGGCCGTTTCCTGCCCGGCTGGTGGATCATCCCGGACGCGGCGTTGACCCTGCCGTTCCTGCTGCTGTTCCGGCTGACCTGCTACTACTACCGCAAGGCCTACTACCGGTCGTTCTGGCTGTCGCCGCCGGCCTGCGCCGTGCCGGACAAGCACGACAGCTACTCCGGGGAGACCCGGTTCCCGCTGCTGGGCCAGAACCTGCACCGCTACTTCTTCTACGCCGCCGCGGTCATCTCGCTGATCAACACCTGGGACGCCGTCCTGGCCTTCCACTCGCCGGAGGGCTTCGGCTTCGGGCTGGGCAACATCGTCCTGCTGGTCAACGTGGTCATGCTGTGGGCGTACACGATCTCCTGCCACTCCTGCCGGCACATCATCGGCGGGCGGCTCAAGCACTTCTCCAAGCACCCGGTGCGATACAAGGCCTGGACGGGCGTGTCCTGGCTGAACGTCCGGCACATGCAGCTCGCCTGGATCACGCTGGGCACCCTGGCGCTGACCGACTTCTACGTCATGGCGGTCGCGGCCGGCTGGTTCAACGACCTGCGGTTCATCAACTAGAGGGCCTGACATGACGACCACGAATCGCATCGAACGACACCACTACGACGTCGTCGTGATCGGGGCCGGCGGCGCCGGCCTGCGCGCGGCGATCGAGGCCCGGCTCGCGGGCAAGAAGACGGCGATCATCTCGAAGTCGCTGTTCGGCAAGGCGCACACCGTGATGGCCGAGGGCGGCGCGGCCGCCGCCATGGGCAACGTGAACAGCCGGGACAACTGGCAGGTGCACTTCCGCGACACCATGCGCGGCGGCAAGTTCCTCAACAACTTCCGGATGGCCGAGCTGCACGCGAAGGAGTCGCCGCAGCGCATCTGGGAGCTGGAGACGTACGGTGCGCTGTTCGACCGCACCTCCGACGGGAAGATCTCGCAGCGCAACTTCGGTGGCCACGAGTACCCCCGGCTGGCGCACGTCGGCGACCGGACCGGCCTGGAGCTGATCCGCACCCTCCAGCAGAAGATCGTCTCCCTCCAGCAGGAGGACAAGGCCGAGTTCGGCTCGTACGACGCCCGGATCAAGGTGTTCGCCGAGACCACGATCACCGAGCTGCTGCTCGACGGCGAGAAGGTCGCCGGGGCGTTCGGCTACTACCGGGAGTCCGGCGAGTTCATCCTCCTCGAGGCCCCGGCCGTGGTGCTCGCCACGGGCGGCGTCGGCCGGTCCTACAAGGTCACGTCGAACTCCTGGGAGTACACCGGCGACGGGCACGCGCTGGCCCTGCGCGCCGGCGCGACGCTGATCAACATGGAGTTCCTCCAGTTCCACCCGACCGGCATGGTCTGGCCGCCCTCGGTGAAGGGCATCCTGGTCACCGAGTCGGTGCGCGGCGACGGCGGCGTGCTGAAGAACTCCGACGGCAAGCGGTTCATGTTCGACTACGTCCCCGACGTCTTCCGCAAGCAGTACGCGGAGACCGAGGAGGAGGCGGACCGCTGGTACACCGACCCGGACAACAACCGGCGTCCGCCGGAGCTGCTGCCCCGCGACGAGGTCGCCCGCGCGATCAACAGCGAGGTCAAGGCCGGTCGGGGTACGCCGGCCGGCGGCGTCTACCTGGACATCGCCTCCCGCCGCTCGGCCGAGGAGATCCGCCGCCGCCTGCCGTCGATGTACCACCAGTTCAAGGAGCTGGCCGACGTCGACATCACGAAGGAGCCGATGGAGGTCGGCCCGACCTGTCACTACGTGATGGGCGGCGTCGAGGTGGACCCGGACTCCGGTGCCGCGTACGGCACGGTGCGCGGGCTGTTCGCCGCCGGTGAGGTGTCCGGCGGCATGCACGGCTCCAACCGGCTCGGCGGCAACTCGCTGTCGGACCTGCTGGTCTTCGGCAAGCGGGCGGGCGGCCACGCGGCGTCGTACGCCGATCAGTTGACCGCGCGCCCGAAGGTGTCGATCGGCGCGGTGGAGGCCGCCGTGGAGACGGCGCTCGCGCCGTTGCAGCGCGACACCGGGGAGAACCCCTACCAGCTCCAGCAGGACCTCCAGGCGGTCATGGGCGATCTGGTCGGGATCATCCGCCGGGAGGGCGAGCTGGCCGACGCGCTGGGCCGGCTGGCCGAGCTGCGCGAGCGGGTGGCGAAGGTCAGCGCGGCCGGCGGGCGGCGCTACAACCCGGGCTGGCACCTCGCGCTGGACCTGCGCAACATGCTGGTGGTGTCGGAGTGCACCGCGAAGGCGGCGCTGGAGCGGCAGGAGTCGCGCGGCGGCCACACCCGGGAGGATTTCCCGGCGATGGACCCGACGTGGCGCCGGGTCAATCTGGTCTGCGCGCTGGACGGCGACGCCGTGCGGCTGACCCACAAGCCGCTGCCGAGGATGCGGGCCGAGCTGATCGGCCTGTTCGACCGGGCCGAGCTGGCCAAGTACCTGACCGACGAGGAGCTCGCGGACTTCGACGCCCTCGCTGAGGAGGCGGGCAACTGATGGGAACCAAGCGTCACTTCAGGATCTGGCGGGGCGACGAGAGCGGCGGCGACCTGCAGGACTACCAGGTCGAGGTCAACGAGGGCGAGGTGGTCCTCGACGTCATCCACCGGCTCCAGGCCACCGACGCGCCGGACCTGGCCTGCCGGTGGAACTGCAAGGCCGGCAAGTGCGGCTCCTGCTCGATGGAGATCAACGGGATGCCCAAGCTGGGCTGCATGACCCGGATGTCGACCTTCTCCGAGGGCGAGACCGTCACGGTCACGCCGCTGCGCACCTTCCCGGTCATCCGGGACCTGGTCACCGACGTCTCGTTCAACTACGAGAAGGCGCGGGAGACCCCGGCGTTCGCGCCGCCGGCCGGGGTGGCCCCGGGCGAGTACCGGATGCAGCAGGTGGACGTCGAGCGCTCGCAGGAGTTCCGTAAGTGCATCGAGTGCTTCCTGTGCCAGAACGTCTGCCACGTGGTCCGCGACCACGAGGAGAACAAGCAGGCGTTCTCCGGCCCCCGGTTCTTCATCCGGGCCGCCGAGCTGGACATGCACCCGCTCGACGTGAAGACCGACCGCAAGGAATACGCGCAGGCGGAGCAGGGCCTCGGCTTCTGCAACATCACCAAGTGCTGCACCGAGGTCTGCCCCGAGCACATCAAGATCACGGACAACGCGATCATCCCCATGAAGGAACGCGTGGTCGACCGCAGGTACGATCCCCTGGTATGGCTCGGTAGCAAGATCTTCCGGAGGGGTCAGGTGCCTCAGACCAGCGTGACCAGCGCCTCGCACAGCGGTGCCGTCCACTCCCACGCCGCCCCGGGCGGGGTCCACTCGCATGCGGGCGGCTCCCACGACCAAGCCGCCGAGGCCCAGGCCCAGGCTGGCGTGAACTGGCACCGCGAGGTGCCCAAGCCGACCGCCCCGGCCGTGGACGACAACGGCAAGCTCCCGCTGACGGAGCTCACCTTCGACCGGGCCGCCGCGCCGTCGCCGTTCGGCGACGACGTGCAGTTCCCGCTGCCCCCGGAGCACCTCAACTTCGTCCACCCGGAGCAGGACAAGCACTGACAGGGCGAGACGGCGGGGGTCGGCGGCACAGGCCGCCGGCCCCCGCCGACGTTTCTCCCCTGCCCTGCCCCTGCCGCTGGGCGACTCAGTGGGCGGTGAGCAGGGGGCTGCTCAGTCGGCGGTGAGCAGGGGGCGCAGGGCGGCGACGATGGGTGCGTCGGCGGGCAGCCAGGTCACGGTGTCCAGCTCGGCGGCGGAGAGCCAGCGCAGCGCCGAGTGCTCCAGGGCCTTCGGCCGGTCGCCGTGCAGCAGGCGGGCCGCGTACACCTTCAGCACCGAGCGGCCGTGGGCCATCCGCACGTTGCGGCCGACCCGGTCGCCGATCTCCACGCGTACGGCCAACTCCTCGGCGCACTCGCGGACCAGGGCGGCGGTCTCGCTCTCCCCCGGCTCGACCTTGCCACCGGGGAACTCCCACATCCCGGCCACCTCGGGCGGGGCCGACCGGGCGCAGGCGAGCACCCGCCCGTCCGCGATGATCGCCGCGCCGACGACCACCTTCGGGTCCCGTCGCTCGGTCTGTCCGCTTTCGCTAGCCCGTTCGGTTCGCACGGGCTCCCAGCGTGCCAGATCAATAGGCGGTTTGGGTACCGTGGCCGACCGCTAGGCCAGTAGAAGTAGGAAGTGTGGGCGTGGACACACCCTCGGTCGGACGACAGACTGGGGGTACCGACATAGACACGGGACGGCGACGATTTGGCCACAAGCCGGCAACGGCGCCTGGGAGGTGCGGTGATGCGTGTGCTGTTCAGGAGCCGGGCGAGGCACGACTACCTGAGCGACGCATTGACCCTGCTGACCGGGTGGACCCGCGAGGGCGAGCAGATCCGGCGCACGCTGATGATCGACGACACCCAGCACGCCGCCCTGACGGAGCGGGTCAAGGTCGTCGCCGACGCCCTGCACCTGCGCCCCGAGATCAGCCGCCGCGACGACCGGACGCAGATCCGGGTCGGGCACGGCGACGGCGCGCCGCTGGGCGAGGGCGAGGTCCTGCTGGCCGCCCGCATCGAGGACGCGTACCGGGCCGTCACCGGCGCCTGACCCGACTCCCGTGCGCGACGGGGAGTTCCGCGACCCGCTGTTGGTGCCCGGCTACGACGCCGAGTGCCCGTGGGGGCCCGACGACGACTTCTTCCTCTCGATGGTGGCCGACTCGGTGACGGCCGGGTCGGTGACGGCCGGCATGCCTCCCGCCCGCGTGCTCGACCTGGGCTGCGGCACCGGCCGACTCACCGTCGCCCTGGCCGCCGCCGGGCACGCCGTCACCGGCGTCGACCCGGCCGGCCCCGCCCTCGCGGCGGCCCGCCGCCGGCCCGGCGCGGACCGGGTCACCTGGGTCGAGGACACGTCCGCGGCGCTGCCCGACGCGGCGTTCGACGTGGCCGTCATGACCAGCCACGTGGCGCAGGTCTTCGTGACCGACGACGAGTGGGCGCGTACCCTCGCCGACCTGGCGCGGGCGATCGGGCCCGGCGGCCGGCTGGCGTTCGACTCCCGCGACCCGGCGGCCCGGGGCTGGGAACGCTGGAATCCGGTCCACTCGCGACGGGTGGTCCGCCTGCCCGACGGCGGCGCGGTGCGGGCCTGGACGGAGGTCACCGACGTGCGCGACGGTACGGTCGACTTCACCCACTACTACGTGTTCCCCGACGGGGACGAGCGGCCCAGCTCGACGACGCTGCGTTTCCGGGGCGAGGCCGAACTGCGCGGGTCCCTGGTGGCCGCCGGCTTCGCCGTCGAACGGGTGTACGGCGGCTGGGCCCGGCAACCGGTGGGCGCGGGCGACGGGGAACTGGTCGTCGTCGCCCGGCGGCTCGGGTGAGCTTGTCGGGTCCGCCTACCGTGGGGTAATGGCGAATGCGACATACGACCGCAAGGAGCAGTTCCAGCAGATCCAGAGCGGCCTGCTCACCGGTGAGCAGATCATCGCCGTCTACGACGCCGTCGGCACCGGCACCGGGTTCATCGGCCTCACCGACCGGCGGGTGATCATCCAGGACCGGTCCTTCGTCGGCAAACGGTACGCGATCACCAGCATCCCGTACTCGAAGATCACCAGCGTGAGCGTGGTGAGCAACAAGTCGTGGGGCGGGGAGTTCTTCTCCACCGGCTCGATCGCCATCCACGTCGGCACGCACACGTACGAGGTCGAGTTCCGGGGCGCGCAGAAGAGCCACCACGTGCACAACGTGATCCTGCACTACATCTCCTGACCCCGACCTCGACCTGGTGGTCTACCGTCGGGGTATGACGACGCTGGTGATTCTCTTCGGGTCGGCCCTGGCGCTGATTCTGGCCGCGTTCCTCGTGGTCGCCTGGCGGGACCGGCGGCGGCGATCGTCGCCGGAGGACTCGGCGGCGGCCCGCGAGGCGGCCCGCACCCAGCAGCGCTACGCCGCCGAGCGGCACGCCAGCCAGGGTGACATGTGGCGCGGTCAGTCGCAGGGCACCCCCTGACCCGCCGCCCGGCCTGACCCGCCGCCACGAGCCCGCCTCGTGGGGCCGCCCGGGTCGGCCGGGGCGGCCCCACGAGGTCGCGGTCAGCCCCAGGTCAGCTTGATCAGTTCCCAGCCGCCTTCCGGAACGTCGTCGGTCGGGTCCGTACGCAGGTTCATCGGGTTGCCCATGCCGAGATAGAGGGTCGACCCATCAGTGATCATGGTGCGGAAGCCGTAGTTGAGGTGGTTGCCCAGCCCTTTAGTGTCCACCGCCGTGGCGGGCCGCTGGTTCGAGTCGAACATGTACAGGTCGCCGCCGTAGAGCTCCGGGTCGATCGTGATCGGATCCAACCCGTCGCTCAGCCCCTCGACCGCGCCGCTGAAGCCCAGCTGCGCCGCGGTCTCGGGCAGCAGGTCCTTGGCGAGATAGCTCCAGTCCATGGTGCCGACGAAGAGCCGGCCATCGGTGACGGCCATGGTCCAGGTGTAGTTCGTGTAGATGTTGCCGAAGCCCATGCGCCCGAACTGCGCGCTGGAGCCGGTGGACATGTTCTCCCAGCCACCCGCGCCGCTGTTCGCCTGCGCGTTGAAGACCGGCAGCTCCGGCTCGCCATAGAGCAGGTCCACGTCCTCGATCAGATCGATCCCACCGAGGAGAGGCCCGAACCCCCGGCCCCGGAAGATGCTCACCGCGCGCTGGGAGTTCTCCAGGGTGTCCCGAGCCGCATACTCGTCCGCCGGCGGGTACATCGCGGCGACCACGCTCGTCGACTTCATCGGCACGTGCATCGTGCCCCAGTAGAGGTAGCCGCCGTACGAGACCAGCGCACCGAGGCCGTACGTGGTGGCGATCAGCGGATCCGGCTCGTACTGCTGGACGCTCCAGACCTGCTCCCAGCCGGCGGCGTCGTCCGCGGTCAGGCCGGGCGCACCGTTCTTCAGCGGCGGGCTCATCCACACCCCGGCGATGGTGGGGTCGACCTCCTGGATCGGCCTGATGCCGAGGCGTTCGAGCAGCGGATCGACGATGGTGTGGGGCGAGACCGGGTCTCCACCCGCCGATCCGCCCGCCAGCGAGCCGCCGCCGCTCCACGCCGACCAGGTGCTGACGAAGATCCGGCCGTCATGCTCCGTCAGGTCGGCGATCTGGGCCGGCAGTTGGCCGACCTCGACGAAGTCGAACGGGTTGGCGCGGTCCCCGGCCCAGCGCAGCAGGTATCCACCGTCCTTGCCGTTGGGGCCCACCCCCACGCCCGCGTAGAGGACCCCGTCGGCCACCAGGAAGTGGCGGATGTTGCCGTACCTGGTGAAGTTGGCCGAGCCGAGGTAATCGCCGGTGACCGTGTCGAACGCGAACATGTTGACCGTCGCACCGAGGGCCGGCCCGGCGAGGAAGACGACCCCCTGGCTGGTGCCACCGGCACGCAGTCCCAGCGTCCGCTTCAACCGGTTCAGGTCATCCGTGGACCGGTTCTTGATGACGTCCGTCTTCTCGGTGAGCGCTCCGGAGGAGAGATCGTGGACGTACACCCGGGGTTGCCGGTGATCGCCGACATTTGTCGGCATGGTCGGATTCTGCACCACGATCTGACTGTTCGCGTACTCGCACACGTAGTCGTCGTACAGCCGGGGTGTCGGCTGCGCGAGAGTCGTGCCGGCGACGATGCAGTTCACATTCGCCCCGGTGCCGAACCACAGGCGATTGTCCGCCTGGGCGAGCGACCACACGTACGCCTGGTTGACCTTGGCCTGTCCCTGCGCGCAGGGCGGCCCGGCCGGGTAGGGAATCCCGACCCCGGCGAAGCACTCGTCGGGGGTGGCCTTCGCCAGCAGTTGGTGCTGGAAGGTCGGCGTCGAATCCGGCAGCAGCCCCCCGAGCCCCGCGCCGGCTGCGGACGGGACAGCGGCAAGAACCGGCAGGACACCGAGCACCACGGCGGACAGTAGGCGCCATCGAGACATTCTGGGCCGATGCATCGCTACCCTCTCCTTGGACGAAATCCGGTCGTAGTGATGCTTGACAATGGCTAGCTCGATGGACGCCGCAGCGACCACGGGGACGGAGGCGCGGTCTTCAGTCACAGCTATCGGCGCACAAGCATTGCCTACAATGCATCTTGGTGGCGATTCGACACAGCGGCTTCAATGGATAGCTTGCTCTGATTTCGAGCGCCCATAGCGTACCGTCGGTGACTGCTCTTGTCAGCCGTCCGATGTGGACGCGACATTGACAGAAGTGGCCCCGGTGGCGGTTTCGGTCCAACATCCGTCAGCGGACCGCCGGACGGCGGGTGCAGGGGCCGTCGTGGTCGGCCCGCAGCAGGCAGCGCCGACCACCGGGCAGGCGCAGGTCGCAGAAGACCCGATGCCGTACGCCCTGCTCGTCCTCCGCCGACACGGTGGTCTCCCCCGGGTCCGCGCAGGAGAGCACCCCTGACCAGCGGGCCACCACCCGGGCGAGGCGCACCGCACCGACCAGGTCGGCGGCGAGCACGGGCAGGTGGATGACGTACCGCCCCCGGGCCGCCATCAGCGTCGGCCCGCGTGGGGTCGACGAGCCCGCTCGGCCCGCAGGCGGCGCACCTCGCCGCCGAGCCGCGCCGCCTCCAGCCGGGCCGTCCGCAGCGCGTCGTGCTGGGCGGTCAGCTCGGTGGCCAACCGGTCCAGGAACGCCCGCACCTCTCCGGGGTCCAGGCCACGCCGCCCGAACCGGGCCGCCCGGAACCGCTGCGTGCGCACCTGCCAGGGCAGCAGCGACACGTACGCCGAGGAGCGCGGGCCGGGTGCGACCCCGAGCCTCCGCGACGCCCACCCGGACCCACCGTCCCACCTGAAGAACCCGCCCACCATCGGCCCACTCCTTCGCCTGACCACTCCGGGGTTTCCGTCCCAACACGGGAAGTAACTGGAACCATAGCCATGCACCCTTATGGCCACAAGCCTTTGTTGCCATATAGCCAAGAGGAGCTTCACCCACGAGGCCACCACGCTGATGCCATGACCATCGATCCGCGCTCCCACACGCCCGTCTACGTGCAGCTCGCCGACCTGCTGCGCGAGCGAATCAAGTCCGGCGGCCTCCCGGCGGGCTCGGCAATCGGCAGCGAGACGCAGCTGATGCAGGAGTACGGCATCGGGCGGGACGCGGTCCGGATGGCGATCTCGACTCTGCGCGCGGAAGGGCTGGTCACCACCAATCGCGGCAGGGGGACCGTCGTGCGGGAGGCTCCCCCGCGGCGGGTGGTGGAGTTGGTGCCGGGCGCCTCGGTCGTCGCGCGGATGCCCAGCGGCACCGAGCGCCGGGCTATGCAGCTCGACGAGGGCGTGCCGGTCCTTGAGGTACGCGGTCCGAAGGGCGACGTGGAGATCCTGCCCGGCGACGAGGTCGAACTGACCCGCCCGCCGGCCTGACTCCGCCTTGGTCCACACCATGTCGGCGACATGGTCCGGTCGAGGGCCGATTGATACCGCCATGTCGGCGGCATGGAGTCGATCAAGGCTAAGTCGATCAACGCCCCGCCGTACGGGTGGGGCGGCTCGGGGATACTCGTACCCATGCGGCGTCGACTCTCCACCGTGCTCGGCAGACTGCGATCGGCCCGGGGCACGCGTACGCGCTGGTTGCGCCGCGCCGCCGTCGCGGGCGTTCTCGGTGCGGCGCTGCTGACCGGCGGCACCGTGGCCAGCGTGACGTGGATCCGCGGGGGCGCGCAGGGGCACATCTTCGCCGAGGCGGACGTCCCCGAGGCCCCCGTCGCCCTGGTGCTCGGCACGAAGGTCCAGCCCGACGGGACGCCGTCGCCGTTCCTCACCGCCCGGCTGGAGATCGCCCAGCGGCTGTTCGCCGCCGGGAAGGTCCGCGCCGTCCTGCTCTCCGGCGACAACATGAACCCCGACTACGACGAGCCGACCGCGATGCGGGCCTGGCTGCTCGACAACGGCGTGCCGGCGGAGAGGATCGTGCTGGACTACGCGGGCTTCGACACGTACGACTCGTGCGCGCGGGCCAAGCGGATCTTCGGGGTGGAACGGGCCACGGTGGTGACGCAGTCCTTCCACCTGCCCCGCGCCGTGGCGGTGTGCCGGCGGCTCGGGGTCGACGCCAGCGGGGTGGGCGACGAGACGGCCCGCGCGTACGCCAGGACGTGGCGGGTCAGCTCCACCCGGGAGTACGGGGCCTGCGTGAAGGCCGCCGTCGACCTGCTCTCCGGCCGCGACCCCGTGCACCTCGGCCGCCGCGAAACCGGCGTCGACGACGCCCTGCGCAGCGCGTGACCCGGCCCGCTGCGCGAGGAGCTGACCGCCGGCCCTGGCACGGGGCGCTGAGCCCGGCCCGCTAGCCGGCGGGCAGCCGGGCGTCGAGCCAGCTCAGCAGGGTGGCCGCGTACTGCGGGCTGATGCTGTCGAGACTCGTGCCCTCGCCGAGGGTCGGGTAGTGGTCGCAGCCGTCCAGCCGGCAGACGGTGGGCGGGGTGGCCGCCCCGGCGGTGGCCCGCCGCCAGGCGGCGACGCTGTCGTCGATCGAGACCCAGGCGTCGGTCGTACCGAAGAACAGCAAGACGGGGCAGCTCACCCGGGCCAACACCCGGACCGGGTCGAAGTCCATGTCGCGCCAGGTGCCCGGCTGGTCGGGCAGCACGCGCGGCAGGTAGACCAGCGGGAACCACGGGCGCTCGGCGGCGCGGTCGATCACCGCCTGCGCCGCCGCGCGGTCGAGATCCCCCCGCAGGTACGCCTCCATGGCGGCCCGAGCCCGGCCCAGCTCGGCCAGGTCGCCGTCGCCGTACCCGTGCCGGCGCAACTGCTCGGCGGTGCCGTAGCGCATCTGGGCGGCGGGGCTGACCCCGCTGCCGGAGACCAGCACGAGGAAGGCGACCAGGTCGGGCCGGAGCCCGGCGGCCAGCGGGGCGGCCCAGGCGCCCTGGCTCAGCCCCCACAGCCCGACTGGCACGTCGCCGACGTGGCGGCGCAGCACGTCGACCGCCGCGATCGCGTCGGCGGCCTGGTCGGCCAGGGGCACGTCGTGGCCGTCGACGCGGGGCCGGCGGTCGAAGCGCAGCACCGCGACCCCCGCGCCGGGCAGCAGCCGGGCCAGGTGTTCGTAGCAGAAGTACGACCGGTGCCCCGCCTCGGCCGCGTGCAGCACCACCAGCCCGCCCCGCACCGGGCCGGTCGGCAGGCTCAGGGTGGCCGGCAACCGCATGCCGTCGACGTCGACGCTCAACTCCACAGGCGACACCCCATCACGCCCGATCGCCCCCGCGCTGCCCCGCCCCGGCACCCAGGTGCTTCCCGACCTGGACAGTTGTCGTCAGCTGCCGACGACAACTGTCCAGGGATGCGGGCCGGATCAGGCGGGGACGGTGCCGACCCGGATGCGGTTGCCGTCCGGGTCCGTCAGCTGGAACTCGCGGCCCCAGTCCCGCTCGGAGACCTCGACGCCGCCGCAGGCCGCCGCGACCGCATCGACGTCGTCGACGTACAGGTAGAGCAGGGTGCCCGGCCGGGCGTCGCCCGCGTGCTCCGACAGGTGCACCTCGATGCCGCCCCGCGCGATGCTCACGTAGCGCGGCAGCTCCGGCGCGAACCGGTGCTCCCACTGCTTGCGGAAGCCGAGCCGGGCGTACCACCCGGCGGTGGCCTCGGCGTCCGCGACCCGCAGCACGGGTGCCAGTCGTTCCGTCATCGGCACAGTGTGCCCGAGCGGGCCGACACACCAACCCGGACGCCGCGCCGAAGACGTCAGGAGACGTCAAGTGATGTCAAGAGACGTCGCTGAAGCGGCGCAGGGTCCAGCGGGACGGCGGCCAGCCGGTGGGATCGCCGTCGGTGGTCCACTCGGTGATCGAGGCCGGGGCCACCTCCATGTCGAACGCCCGGAACAGCGGCTGGGCGGCGAGCGCGTGGAAGGAGGCCTCGACCGTCTCGGTGTGCCCGACCAGCACGACCGTGCCGCCCCAGTGCCGGTGCGCGATGTCCATGATCGCGCGACTGACGCGTACGACCAGCTCGGCCCAGCTCTCGTTGCCCTCCTCGAACGGCCGGAACACCCCGCCGCCCTCCACGGCGTGCTCGGTCTGGAACCGGGCGGTGGGCAGCCCGTCCGCGTACGGCGGGGTGTGCCAGGCGCACAGCCCGCAGTCGGGCACCGGGCTGACGCCCAGCGCCTCGGCGATGGGCCACGCGGTCTCGACCGTCCGGCGCAGCACCGACGAGTAGACCGCCACCGGCCCGGCGACGGCGAGTTCGTCGCGGAGCCGGTCGGCCAGCCGGCGCGCCTGCTGATGGCCCGAGTCGGTCAGTCCCCGGCAGCCACCCGGGCCGCCCACGACATCCTCGACCTTGTGCACCGACTCACCGTGCCGGACGAAGAGGAGCCGAGTTCGCATCAGGACATCATGTCCTGCGCGAGCCACCCTGTCGATCAAGCAGCGGCAACGTTCAGCATGCGACGCGGTACCAGTGGGCCGTCTCGCCGGGGATCGGCGGCGTCAACCCGCACGGCGGGCCCGCCCTCGCCGAACGTGATGCCCGGGTGCGGCTCGGCTGGCGGCCGGTGGGTGAGCACGAACACCGGCCCGTGGTACTGCCCGCCGAACGCGCCCTCCTTGTCGGTGCCCCGATTCGGGTCGCTGCCGCCGAAGGTGCCGTTGCCGGCGAGGATCGCGCCGACGTTTGCCAGCAGGCGCTCCGCCGTCGGGTTCTCGCCGGTCAGGTGCTCGGTCAGCCAGGACATGTCGCCGCCCGGGCCGGCGATGAAACCGTCGAGCGACGCCGTCGCCGAGTACAGCAGCCTGGCCATGGTTCTCCGTTCCTCGCGCCACCAGATTCCGTCGCCGTGCCACAGCAGGATGGCTGCGCGCAGCAGGCGTGAGCCGCGATTACCGAATACTACGGTGACGGCATGACCGCGGTGCCCGAGTGGATGCGGCCTCCTCGCCCCGAGGGGTAGTACGCCGACGATCTTGACAAGCTCGCCGAAGCACCGCGCCACACCGAACTGATCGACGGAGCACTCGTCTTCACGATGTCTCCCCAGCGGGTCTGGCACGCCCGGATGGTCACCGCACTGGTGAACCGGCTGACGGAACAGGCACCGCCGGGCATCGAGGTCGACAGAGAGATCACGATTCGACTCGACAGGTGGAATCGTCCCGAGCCCGATCTCCTGGCCACAGTGGAGGTGGTCTCTCCGGAGTCGGCCCACCGCGATCGGGCGGTCAAGCTGCCCAAGTACGCGGAAGCCGGCATCGCCAACTACTGGCGTATCGAGGAGGAGGCCGGATCACCAGTGGTCCACGCCTACGAATTCGACGGGCCACCCGGTCGTACGTGCCGACCGGAATCCATCGACGTGAGCTGCGCACCACGACGCCGTTCACGATCAAGCTCGACCTGGATGGGCTGATGCCCGGCGGCAGGAGCTGAGCCGGGCACCACCTCCGGCAGAGGTCGAACCGGGACGTCACTACACGTTGAAGCGGAACTCGACCAAATTGCGTCGCCGATCAACAAACCTGACACACCTGCGCCGTCGCCGGAGAAAATCCACCTAGAGCCCGATGGCCCGAACCCGCTGCCCGCACAGCTTGACGATGTCATCGACATCGGATGTCAGGACCGCCACCGGCGCGGGTAGTCGCAACGCCACCTCGGCGACCATGGCATCTGTGGCGTACTTGTGCCCATGAAGCCCCGCCGCCTTCAACAGCCCCGCACTGCGTCGGGCGCTTTCCTTCGTCACCGCCTCCACCCGAATCCGGGACAGCAGCCAGGTCAGCCGCGCGACGTCCACGTCGGAGTGGGAGACCTCGATGATCGTGGCGGCCGACATGGCAAGATCGACCCCATCACGCTCTGCCTGCTCCAGCAGTCGCATCACCTTGCGGTCCTGTTCGATCCACATTGTGAAGCCTTGCGAGTCGAGCACCAGCGACTCAAGGCTCACGCCGCACGCCTGATCTCCTCGGCCCCATGCAGGAGCGCCCGGGCCCCGGCCATCTCCTCGTCAGTGAACGTCCCAGATTCGCCCTGGTAGCGATCCAACTCCTCGCGGAGAAGTCTGCGTCGCTCGGCCCGCTCGGCCAGCTCAGTGAGGTAGCCGGAGACGTTGTCGGTGTGTGTCTTCATGCTCTCCAGCAACTCTGCCGGCAGCGTGATCGTGACCTTCTTCGTCCTCGCCATCCTGCGACCATACCATGGTGTTACCGCTGCTGAGCGAATCCGATCCAAGCCTGGCGCGCTGCCCTGACCAGGATTGACCGCCCAGGACCTACGCGCGGAAGGCTATGCGGGTTCGAACCAACGCCGGCTACGAGCGGCGACCTGAGGCGGCAGACGTTGGACCGAAATCAGACATTGAACCGGAACTCGACGACGTCGCCGTCCTGCATGACGTACTCCTTGCCCTCGATGCGGACCTTGCCCGCCGCCTTCGCCGCCGCCATCGAACCGGCCGCGACCAGGTCGTCGAAGGAGACCACCTCGGCCTTGATGAACCCGCGCTGGAAGTCGGAGTGGATGACCCCCGCGGCCTCCGGGGCGGTCGCGCCGACCGGGACGGTCCAGGCCCGCGCCTCCTTGGGCCCGGCCGTGAGGTACGTCTGGAGCCCGAGCGTGCGGAAGCCGACGCGGACGAGCTGGTCCAGCCCCGGCTCGGACTGCCCGATCGACTCCAGCAGCTCGCGGGCCTCCTCCTCGGGCAGGTCCACCAGCTCCGACTCGATCTTGGCGTCCATGAAGACCGCCTCGGCGGGAGCGACCAGGGCGCGCAGCTCGTCGAGGAACTCGGCGTTGGCCAGCTCGGCCTCGTCGACGTTGAAGACGTAGAGGAACGGCTTGGTGGTGAGCAGGTGCAGCTCGCGCAGGTGCTCCAGGTCGATCTTGGCGGCGGCGGCACCGGCGTACAGGGTGGTGCCGCCGTCGAGGACCTCGACGGCCTGCTTGGCGGCGGTCACGGCGGCGGCCCGGTCCTTGCGGAGCTTGGCCTCCTTCTCCAGCCGGGGCAGCGCCTTCTCCAGGGTCTGGAGGTCGGCCAGGATCAGCTCGGTGTTGATCGTCTCGATGTCGTCGGCCGGGGAGACCTTGCCGTCGACGTGCACCACGTTCGGGTCGGAGAAGGCCCGCACCACCTGGCAGATCGCCGAGGCGTCCCGGATGTTCGCCAGGAACGCGTTGCCCCGGCCCTGCCCCTTCGACGCGCCCCGTACCAGGCCGGCGATGTCGACGAACGACACCGGCGCGGGCAGGACCTTCTGCGAGGAGAAGATCTCGGCCAGCTTCGCCAGCCGCTCGTCCGGCAGCCCGACGACGCCGACGTTGGGCTCGATGGTGGCGAACGGGTAGTTCGCCGCGAGCACGTCGTTCTTGGTCAGCGCGTTGAACAGGGTGCTCTTGCCGACGTTGGGCAGGCCGACGATCCCGATGCTGAGGCTCACGGCCGGCCAGTCTACGCGGCCGACCCCCGCCTACTCAGATCAGCTCACCTCACCGGTCAACAGTCGCGGCTCGATCCGGGTCTCCCGGGCCCCGCCGTCGGCGGCACGGACGACCTCGTACGCGGCGACGCCCGCCCGGTCGGCGACCGCCTCGACCAGGCGGGTGCCCCGGTAGACCAGCCCGACGCCGTCGTCGGTGCAGTGGCTGGTCGGCAGCGTGCCGTCGGCGACCAGCGCGTGCATCAGGGGTCGCCGCTGCTCCTCGCTGTCGTAGTGCACCCCGTTGCCGTACGGCAGCCAGCCCAGGCCGTCGCTGAAGCCGCGCAGCCGGGGGCCGAAGCTGTCGGTGGCGCCGCCGACGTGCCAGCAGATCGAGCCGGCAGAGATCCCGGCCAGCACCACCCCGGCCTGCCAGCACTCGTGCAGGATCTCGTCGATGCCGTGCACGCGCCACACCGCGCACAGGTTGGCGACGCTGCCGCCGCCGACCCAGATCACGTCCTGGGCGAGCAGGTGGGCCCGGACGTCGTCGACGTTCGGCATCGGGAACAGCGCCAGGTGCGACGCCCGGAAGCGGGTGCCGGCGAACGCCGCGTGGACGGCGGCGATCGAGGCGTCCCGGTCGCCGACGGCCTGGCCGAGATAGCACAGCCGGGGTTCGGGACCGGCCTGGGCCAGCTCGGCGGCCAGCTCGAAGACCGGCCCGGGGCGCAGGTCGTTCGGGCCGCGTCGGCGGCTGAGGAAGCCCATGCTGGTGGCGACGATGGTCGGTTCGCTGGCGGGCACGGCGGTCGGTCCTCTCCTCGGCGGGCTGTCGCGGGCGGCAGCGGCTGGTGGGCTGGTGGCTGTTGCGTCAGCGGCGGTGTTCGGGGGCCGTGGCGGCGGCGAGCAGGTCGCGCAGCAGTTCCGCCAGCCGCTCCTGGTCCCGCTGCGGGAGGGCGTCGAGCAGGCGCCGCTGCGTCGCCAGGCCGGCGTCGGCCGCCTCCTCGGCCACCCGCCGGCCGGTGTCGGTGAGGCTGACGTGGAGGCCCCGCCGGTCGGCCGGGTCGGGGGCGCGGCGGACCAGGCCGGCGCGCTCCAGGCGGTCGAGGCGGCCGGTCATCCCGCCCGAGGTGAGCATCAGCCCGGCGGCCAGGGCCTTGGGGGCGAGCGTGTACGGGGCGCCGGCCCGGCGCAGGGCGGCCAGCACGTCGAACTCGCCCCGGCTGATGCCCCAGGCCGCGTACACCCGCTCCTGCTCGTCGCCGACCAGCCGGGCCAGGCGGTAGATCCGGCCGAAGACGGCCATCGGCTCGGGCCGCATCCCGGCGCGTTCGCGCCGCCACTGCTCGACGATGGCGTCGACGTCGTCCCGCTCGGTCACCCCGGCATTGTGCCGCACCTCGCACTGGCGTTACCGACTCGCCGATGATTAGCTTAGCTCTAAGATACTTAATGTCTAGCGATTGGCTCCCCATGTCCCGCCGTACCGCCGACCTGCTGGCCACCGCCGCCGCGCCCGCCGCCTGGGGCACCACCTACCTGGTCACCTCCGAGCTGCTGCCGCCCGACCGGCCGCTCTGGTCCGGGGTGGTGCGGGCCCTCCCGGCCGGCCTGCTGCTGCTCGCCCTGACCCGGCGCCGCCCCCACGGCGCGTGGTGGTGGCGGGCCGCCGCGCTCGGCGCGCTCAACATCGGCGCGTTCTTCCCGCTGCTCTTCTACGCCGCGTACCGGCTGCCCGGCGGCACCGCCGCCGTGCTCGGCGCGGCGCAGCCGCTGCTGGTCGCCGGGCTGGCCGCGTGGGCCCTCGGCGAGCGCCCCCGGCCCCCGGCCCTGCTCGCCGCGCTCGCCGCCCCCCTGGGCGTGACGCTGGTCGTGCTCCGCCCCGACGCCGGGACCGACCCGCTCGGCGTGGCCGCCGGGCTCACCGGCACCGCCGCGATGGCGGCCGGGCTGGTGCTGACCCGACGCTGGGGGCGCCCGCCCGGCGTCGGCACCCTCGCGGCGACGAGCTGGCAGCTCACCGCCGGGGGCCTGCTCGTCGCGCCACTCGCCGTCGCGGTCGAGGGACCGCCGCCGCCCGTCGACGGCCCGGCCCTGCTCGGGTACGCCTGGCTCGGGCTGGTCGGCACCGCCGCCGCGTACGCCCTGTGGTTCCGCGGCGCGGCGCGGCTGCCCCTGACCCAGGTCTCCGTGCTCGGCGCGCTGAGCCCGCTGACCGCCGCCGCGCTCGGCTGGCTGGTGCTGGGCCAGGCGCTGAGCCCGGTGCAGCTCGCCGGCTTCGCCCTGGCGGTCGCCGCAGTGGTCGTCGGCCAACTGCCGGCGCTGCCTCAGCCGGCCAGCAGGCGGCGGCCCTCGACGCCCGGCCCCGACGTGGTCTCCCGGCCACCGGCCCCGGACGGCTCGATGGCGGCGAACTCCCGACGGGCGGCCGGCGGCAGCTCCCTGACCGCCGCAGCCGGCAGCGTGAACCGGTGCACGGCGGACGGGCCGGTGACCTGGGACCGGGGCGCGGCCCCGGACCCGGGCTCGGAGCGGGGCCCGGACCCGGACCCGGGTTGGGACTGGGACTCGGAGCGGGACCCAGACTCGGACTCGGACTCGCCCAGCATCCAGCGCACCTCGTCGGCCGTCCAGCCCAGCCCGGGGCGGCTGGCGATCTCCCGCACCAGGCGCAGCCCCACCCGGGTGTCGTCGTCATAGAAGCGCATGCACCAGTGGTGCGCCCACATGCCGAGCGCGCGCAGGCCGGCGGCGTCGAGCGACGCGACGAGCCGGCCGCAGGCCGTGTCCCGGAACGCCCGCCCCGGGTCACCCGCCCGGTCCCGCTCCATCGCCCCGTACGCCGCCGGGGCCACCGCCCGCATCCGGTCGTAGAAGCCCTGGACCATCGTGCGGTCGAGCCGCGCCCGCCCCGACCCCATCAGCGAACCCCCCGCCCGGCCACGCTCGCCATCGCCGCACCCTTCTGGAGTTGATGCCGGGACGCTACCGACCACTGCCGACACTTTCCCGCCCCGTTCTTCTTCCGCCGTCAGGGATAGCTGCGGCGAGCCGGGGCGTCTGTATCTGTGACGGACAACAACAGGGGAGGGCGGGTGGACGAGGAAGACCGGGCCCGGCTGGCCGAGTTCGTGGCCAACCGGACGCCGGCCCTGATGCGGGTCGCGTACCTGCTCACCGGGGACCGGCACACCGCCGAGGACCTGTTCCAGTCGGCGCTGGCCAGGACGATCCCGAGATGGCGGGAGCTGCGCCACGCCGATCCGGAGGGCTACCTGCGCACGGTCATGTACCGGGAGCAGGTGAGCTGGTGGCGTCGGCTGCGTCGGCACCGGGAGACGCTGCTCACCGAGGCCGACGAACGGGCCGGTCCAGACCCGAGCGGCGGCACCGACGTACGGCTGGCGATGCGGGCCGCGCTGCGCACACTGCCGGTGGCCCAGCGCACGGTCGTGGTCCTGCGGTACTACGAGGACCTGACCGAGACCCAGGTGGCCGCCGCACTGGGCTGGCCGGTCGGCACCGTGCGCAGCCGCACCAACCGGGCCGTGGCCCGGTTGCGGCAGCTCCTGCCGGACATCGAACTCCTGGAGGTACGGCGGTGACCACGCCCTTCGAGAACCTCATCCGCGACACCCTCTCCGACCTCGCCGAGGAGGCACCGACAGTGCATGACCAGTTGACCCGGGCGGAACGCCGGGCCCGGACCCGCCGCCGCGCCACCATGACGACGAGCGCGCTGGGCGTCCTCGCCGCCGTGCTGATCGGCGCCCCGATCGCGATGGCCGCCGGCGGCGGGGACGCCCCGCCCGCCGCACCCTCCCCGGTACCCACCGCCCCACACGACGACGCACCCTCCCCGGTACCCACCGCCCCACACGACGACGCACCCTCCCCGGTACCCACCGCCCCACACGCCAGGGCGCGCTGACGACAGGATGCCGGTGGCCCCGCGCGGGGCCACCGGCGCCCCGGGACGAGGGGCGCCGGGCGTCCGGACGCTCAGGTCCGATTTCCGCGAGCCACCGCAGGTGAGCTGCGGGCATCATCGGGGGCGTGGAGTTGGACTTCGAGCGGTGCTACCGGGCCGTGGACAGCCGTGACCAGCGGTTCGACGGCTGGTTCTACACGGGCGTCACGTCGACCGGGATCTACTGCCGGCCGTCCTGCCCGGCGACGACGCCGAAGCGGCGCAACGTCCGGTTCTTCCCGTCGGCCGCCGCCGCCCAGTCGGCCGGACTGCGGGCCTGCCGCCGGTGCCGCCCCGACGCCGCCCCGGGCTCGCCCGAATGGGACGTGCGGGCGGACGTGGTGGGCCGGGCCATGCGGCTGATCGCCGACGGGGTGGTCGACCGCGACGGGGTGCCCGGGCTGGCCACCCGGCTCGGCTACACCGAGCGGCACCTGCACCGGATGCTCTGCGCCGAGCTGGGGGCGGGGCCCCTGGCGCTCGCCCGGGCGCAGCGCGCCCAGACCGCCCGCATCCTGATCGAGACCACCGGGCTGGGCATGGCGGAGATCGCGTTCGCGGCCGGGTTCGGCAGCGTCCGGCAGTTCAACGACACCGTACGGGAGGTCTACGCCGCTGCGCCGTCGCAGCTGCGTACCGCACGGGGTGTCCGGCCGGCCCCGGGCGGGGCGGGCACGATCACGCTGCGGCTGGCGTACCGGCCGCCGTTGCACGCGGCGGCACTGCTGGACTTTCTCGCGCTGCGGGCGCTGCCCGGCGTGGAGGAGGTGCGCGACGGGACGTACCACCGGGGGTTGCGGCTGCCGCACGGCGCGGCGGAGGTGGCACTGACCCCGGCGGACGGGTACGTCTCGGCGACGCTGCGGCTGGCCGACCTGCGCGATTTGGCCCCGGCGGTGGCCCGCTGCCGCCGGCTGTTCGACCTCGACGCCGACCCGTCGGCCGTCGACGGCACCCTCGCCGCCGACCCCGCGCTGGCCCCGGCGGTGGCGGCGGAACCGGGCGTACGCCTGCCCCGCGCCGTCGACGGCCTGGAAATGCTCGTCCGCGCCGTCGCCACCCAACAGGTCTCCCTGGCCTCGGCCCGCACCACCCTCACCCGGCTGCTGCCTGCCGCCGTCCCCACCGGTGGCGGGTTACGGGGGTTTCCCGACGCGGAGGAGTTGCTGGGGGTGGCCGATGAGGCATTCCGGATGCCGGTGGCGCGGCGGGAGACGATCCGGGCCGCGGCGCGGGCCGTCGCCGACGGCTCGCTCGACCTCGACCCGGGCGGGGATCGGGAGGAGACCACGCGGCGGCTCCTGGCGCTCCCCGGGGTCGGCGCGTGGACGGCCGGGTACGTGGCCATGCGCGCCCTCGGCGACCCGGACGTCGGCCTCACCACCGACCTGGCCGTCCGGCGCGGTGCCGCCGCGCTCGGCCTGCCCGACGGCCCACCGACCCTCGACGCGTACGCCGGGCGCTGGCGCCCCTGGCGCTCGTACGCGGTGATCCGACTCTGGAGAGCAGCATGACCATCACCCTCGACGGCGCGGTCGTCGACACCCCCGCCGGCCCGCTGAGCATCGTGACCGGCCCCGACGGGGCGGTCCGGGCTGCCGGCTTCACCGCCGAGCCGGAGTCGCTGATGCCGCTCGTGCACCCCGGGTTGCGCGGCCCGGTGCGGCGACGCGCCGACCTCGGGCCGGTGACCGCCGCCGTTTCCGCATACCTCGACGGCGAGTCGACGGCCATCGACGGGGTGCCCGTGCAGCAGCACACCGGCGGCGCGTTCCAGGCGCACGCGTGGCGGGTGCTGCGCGAGGTCGAGCCCGGCCGCCCGGTCACCTACACGGCGTACGCCGAGCTGGCCGGGCGGCCGGCGGCGGTGCGCGCCGCGGCGGCGGCCTGCGCCCGCAACGCCGCCGCCCTGTTCGTCCCGTGCCACCGGGTGCTGCGCACCGACGGGAGCCTCGGCGGCTACCGCTGGGGGCTGGACGTGAAGCGCTGGCTCCTCGCCCACGAGGCCCACGAGGCCCACTAGGCGTCGAAAGCCGCCAAGGGTGCCGATACCGCCGAGACTGCCGAAAGTTGACAGCGGCGACCGTCCACTTTGGCGCTACCGTCGGTTGGTGCCTGCGGAGAGCGACGGCGACCCGGCCCACCGGGGCGACTCCGCTCGCCCGCTGCGCAACCTCTGGCGGCTGCGCCCCTACCTGCGCCCACACGCCGTCGAGTTCTGCTGGCTGTTCGCGGCGGCGCTGGCGGCCACGGGGGCAAGCCTGGCCGTGCCGCTGGTGGTGCAGCGGGTGGTCGACGGTCCCGTCGCCCGGCACGACCCGGGCGGGCTGGTCCGGCTGGGTGGGCTGGCCCTGCTGCTCGGCCTGGCCGAGGCCCTGCTGATCTTCATCCGCCGGTGGGCCCAGTCGTCGTCCTCGGTGGGCATGGAGGCGGCGATCCGGGCCGACATCTACGCCCACCTGCAGCGGCTGCCGGCCGGCTTCCACGACCGGTGGCAGTCCGGCCAGTTGCTGTCGCGGGTCACCAGCGACCTGTCGGTGATCCGCCGGTTCCTCTCCTTCGGCCTGCTGTTCCTGGTGCTCAACCTGGTCACGTACGCCGCCGTGGTGGTGCTGCTGGTCCGGCTGCACCCGGCGCTGGGGCTGCTGGTGGCGGCCAGCGCCGCGCCGCTGTTCCTGATCAGCCGCCGGTTCGGCCGTTACTACCACGCGGCGTCGCGGCGGATGCAGGACCAGCAGGGCGACGTGGCCACCCTCGTCGAGGAGACCGCGCAGGGCCTGCGCACGATGAAGGCGTACGGCCGGGGGCCGGAGCTGGCCGCCCGGTTCGCCGACGGCGCGCGGGCGCTGCGCGACACCGGCGTGGCCAAGAGCCGGCTGCTGGCCCGCACCTCGGCGCTGTTCGACCTGGTGCCCAACCTGACCCTCGGCGTGGTGCTGGTCGCCGGGGCGGTCGCCACCGCCCGGGGCGCGCTGACCATCGGCGAGCTGGTCGCCTTCGTCAGCCTGCAACTGATGCTGATCTGGCCGGTGCAGTCGCTGGGCTGGATCATCGCGAACGGCCAGGAGGCGGCGACGGCCGCCGACCGCATCCAGGAGGTGCTGGACACCGAGCCGGCGATCGTGGACGGCCCGCACGCGGTCGCCCCGGCCCGGGCTGCGGTCCGGGGCCGGCTGGCGTTCGAGGGCGTGTCGTTCCGCCACCCGGGATCGCCCGCGCCGGTGCTGCGTGGCATCGACCTGACCGTGGAGCCGGGCGAGACGCTCGCCCTGGTGGGGGCGACCGGCGTCGGCAAGAGCACCCTGCTCTCGCTGGTGCCCCGGCTGCACGACGTGACCGCCGGCCGGATCACCCTCGACGGCCACGACGTGCGGGACGTGCGGCTGTCCTCGCTGCGCCGGCTGGTCGGGGTGGCCTTCGAGGAGCCGACGCTGTTCTCCATGTCGGTGTGGGAGAACCTCACGCTGGGCTGCCCGGACGCCGACGAGGGCGAGGTCCGGGCGGCGCTGGCGCTGGCCCAGGCGGACTTCGCGTACGAGCTGCCGTGGGGGCTGGCCACCCGGGTCGGCGAGCAGGGGCTCACCCTCTCCGGCGGGCAGCGGCAGCGGCTGGCGCTGGCCCGGGCCGTCCTCTGCCGGCCGGCGCTGCTGGTGCTGGACGACCCGCTGTCCGCCCTCGACGTGCACACCGAGGCGCTGGTCGAGGCGGCGCTGCGGCGGGTGCTGCGGGACACCACCGCCCTGCTCGTGGTGCACCGGCCGTCGACGGTCGCGCTGGCCGACCGGGTGGCGCTGCTGGAGCGGGGGCGGATCACGGCGGTCGGCACCCACTCACGGCTGCTGGCCACGGTGCCCGCGTACCGGGCGGTCCTGTCCGCCGATCCGCCCCCGGCCGACACCCTCCCGGCCGACACCTTTCCCGCCGGGCCGGACGGGCGGGGGCTGGTGCGGTCGTGACCACCACCACCGACGCCGCCGCCGACGCCGACGACGCCGACGACGACGACCGTTCCGGCCCGGCGACGCACCTGGACCTTCAGCGCTGGCGGGGGCGGGCCACCGACCCGGAGGCCGACCGGAGCCGCGCCGAAGAGGCCACCCCCGAGGCGATCGCCCGGCTGCGGGTGCGCAGCCGGGCGCTGCTGCGCGACCTGCTGCGCCCGCACCGGGGCCGGCTGGGGCTGGCCGTGGGGCTGCTACTGGCCCAGAACGCCGCCGCCATGTCCGGGCCGTACCTGGTGATGCTCGGCATCGACCGGGCCATCGGGCCGCTGCGGGCCGGGGACAACGGGCCCCTGGTCGCGATCGCCGGCGCGTTCGCCGCCGCCACGCTGATCGAGTACGCGGCCCGGCGCGGCTTCCTCACCCTCTCCGCCCGGATCGGCCAGGCCGTCCTGCTGGAGCTGCGCCAGCGGGTGTACGGCCACTTCCTGCGGCTGTCCGTCGGCTTCCACGAGCGCTACACGTCGGGCCGGATGATCTCCCGGCTCACCAGCGACCTGGACTCCATCGCCGAACTGCTCGACGGGGGCGTCGACAACCTGGTCCTCGCCGCGCTGTCGATCCTGTCGGTGGCCGGCATCCTGCTCTGGCTGGACCTGCCGCTGGCCTCGGTGACGCTGCTGGCGTTCCCGTTCCTGTTCTGGCTGTCCCGCTGGTTCGCCCGCGCCTCGGCCGGCGCGTACCGGCGGACCAGGGAGGCGGTGTCGCTGGTCATCGTCCACTTCGTCGAGTCGCTGCGCGGGATCCGGGCGGTGCAGGCATACCGGCGGGAGCCGCGCAACCAGCGGATCTTCGCGGCCGTGAACGACGACTACCGGCAGGCCAGCCTGCACGCGTTCCGGCTGATCGCCACGTACTCGCCGGGGATCAAGGTGATCGGAAACGTGACCGTGGCGGTGGTGCTCGGCTACGGCGGGGCCCGGGTGCTCGGCGGCGGGACGGAGGTGGGGGTGCTCGCCGCGTTCCTGCTCTACCTGCGCCGGTTCTTCGAGCCGATGCAGGAGCTGAGCCAGTTCTACAACTCGCTCCAGTCGGCCACGGCGGCGCTGGAGAAGCTCGCCGGGGTGCTCGACGAGCAGCCGGGGGTCGCCGAGCCGGTGCACCCCGTGCCGCTGCCCGGAGGCGGCGCGCGGGGTGCGGTGGAGTTCCGGTCGGTCTCCTTCGGCTACCGGGCCGGCGCTCCGATCCTGTCCGGTCTGGACCTGACCGTGCCGGCCGGGCAGGCCGTCGCGCTGGTCGGAGCCACCGGGGCGGGCAAGTCCACCATCGCGAAGCTGCTGGCCCGGTTCCACGACCCGGACGCCGGCACGGTCGCCCTGGACGGGGTCGACCTGCGGGACCTGGCCGACGCCGAGCTGCGCCGGGCGGTGGTGCTGGTGACCCAGGAGAACCACCTGTTCAGCGGCTCGGTGGCGGAGAACATCCGGTTCGGCCGGCCGGGCGCGGACGACGCGGCGGTGCAGGCGGCGGCCCGCGCCATCGGCGCACACGACTTCATCGCCGCCCTGCCCGACGGGTACGCCACGGAGGTGCGCCGCCGCGGCGGGCGGCTCTCCGCCGGGCAGCGGCAGCTCGTGGCGTTCGCCCGCGCGTTCCTCGCCGACCCCCGGGTGCTGATCCTCGACGAGGCGACGTCGTCGCTCGACGTGCCCACGGAACGGCTGGTGCAGCGGGCGCTCGCCACCGTGCTGCGGGACCGGACGGCGCTGGTGATCGCGCACCGGCTCTCCACCGTCGAGACGGCCGACCGGGTGCTCGTCCTCGACGGCGGCCGGGTCGTGGAGGACGGCCCACCGGAGCGGCTCACCACCATCGGCGGCCGGTACGCGGCACTACGCCGCCAGTGGCACGACTCCCTGGTCTGACCGCCGGTAAGGAACCCGGCGGTCGGCGAGGATGGGGGCGATCCCTGACGGGCGAAGAAGGAGCCGACGCGATGACGAAGTACCTGATCTCGTTCCCGAGCGACGCCATGGTCCTTCCCGACGGGGATCTCCAGGCGGTCTCGGATGCGTCGCACGCGGTGGTGCAGGAGGCGAGGGATGCCGGCGTCTGGGTGTTCGGCGGCGGCATCGACGAGAGCGTCCCGCCCGTCCTGGTGGCCGGGGACGGCACCGTGACCGAGGGGACTTACCCGCAGACGCGGCAGCTCGACGGCGGCTACGCGGTGCTGGAGCTGCCGTCCCGCGAGGCGGCACTGGAGTGGGCCGCGAAGATGGCGGCCGCCTGCCGATGCGCGCAGGAACTCCGCGCGTTCCACTACGACCCGGCCAGCTGACGCCCCTGCCCACCCGGTCCCCGCCCGCTCCTTCCTCGGTGATCAAGAGGAAAGCGTCAGGATTGATCTCGGCGGTGACGCAAACTTCTTGATCACCAGGCCGGGAAGGCCTGTCAGGGCCGGGTGGAGGAGGTGGGCTCCGCGAGTAGGTCGCGGCGGAGCCGGTCGACCGCGCGGCCGGAGCCGAAGAGCAGCACCAGCAGCAGGGCGGCCAGGCCAGCGAACACCGGGACGGTCAGCGACGGGCCGTGGAAAGGGCTGTCGAACTGGGACCGCACCGCGATCGGCGCGAGCGCCTGCGCGGAGAGCACCAGCGCGGCCGGCCCCAGCACGAGCAGTGCGAGCCGCCGCCCGAGGTCCGGGCGGGCGTCCGCGGTCGGTGCCGCCGGATCCTCCGGGGCGTCCTGCGCCGCGCCGGGCGGAGCCATGCCGCGGCTTCGTCTGCGACCCGGACGTGCTGGACACCCGGGCCACGTCGTCGCTGACCCCGCAGATTGGGCGGAGGCGCTCGGCCCGGCCGACGTGCTCGACCGGCTGACGCTGGTCGCCTGCGCCGTGTGAGCTGTGTGTGGTTTCACCAGCCGCGCAGCATGCGTACGCCGAGCAGGGCGGCGACCACGGCCGGCCCGAGCAGCAGGGTGACCGCCTGGAGCCGGTACGGCATCCGGTGTCGGGCCAGCTCGGCCGCGTTCCCGCCGATGATCACGCCCGCGAGCAGCACGAAGCCGCCCCACCAGTGCGTCTCCCCCGGGTCGACCACCCGGTTGCGGATCAACATCAGGGTCGCCCCGACCCCCGTGCCGGCCAGGGCGAGCAGGGCGACCGTCCGGTGCAGCCCGCGCGCCAGCGGGTCGCCCGGCCGCCACAGGTAGGTGCCGGCGACCGCCAGGCAGGGCAGCACGACCAGCGCGGGCCAGCCCCGGCCCGTCGTGCCGGTCATCAGCAGCGCCCCGACCGTGCAGACGAGCAGGCCGACGCAGCCGACGACGTACCCGGCGAAGGCCCGGCCGCCGCCGCGGGCCAGCAGCGCCCCGCCGACCGCGCCGATCAGCGCGCCGGGGATCAGCACGAAGCCCGCCCACCAGTGGAACCGGCCGGTCGCCTGGGCGACCGAGGTGGTCGCCGCCACGGCCACGCCGGCGGCCGCCAGGCTGGTCGCCCAGTGCGGGAAGCTCTTCGGGTACGTCCGCCGGGGCGCCGCCCGGCCCGTGTCCGCCACCATGCTTCCAGCCTGCCGGCTGGCGGGGGCGGGAGCCATCCGGCAGGCCCTACCTTCTCCGTTCCGGCGGCCGGGCCCGCCCCGCACCGCGCCGGTTCCTCGACGGGCGGCGCGGGGCGGGCCCGCCAGGTCAGCTCCGGGTGATCACCTCGTTGCTCTTGAGGCTCTCGGTGCGCTGCTGGACGAGGGTGCGCAGCTGCGCGGCGTCGGAGTCCACCACCGTCGCGTCCACCCCGTCCACGGTCTTCAGCACGCCGGTGATCGCGTCGAGCGCCTCGGTCGCCCGGCCGCTGGCGTAGACCTGCTGGTAGAGCTCGCGGTACGCGTTCTCGTAGACCTCCTTGAACGCATCGCTGGCCAGGAACCGCTCCTTGAGCTTGTGGCCGGTCATCATGCCGCCGCCGACCCGGCCGCCCCGGCCGGCGTCGCCGTCCTCCTGCTCCGTGGCCCCGTCACCCGGCGGCTGCATGCCCTCGGGAAGCTCCATGCCCTCCGGTGGCTGCATGCCCTCGGGAAGCTCCATCCCCTCGGGGAGCTGCATGCCGCCCCGCATGCCGAAGCTGCCGCTCTCGTGCGGGCCCTGGGCGGCGTTGCCGCTGAAGGTCAGGTTGTGGTCCCAGCTGAGCACGCTGAACTTCTTGGTCTCCAGGTCGTACCAGAGGTAGTAGTTCTTCCCCGGCCCGGACATGTCGTCGAAGTTGAGCAGCAGGTTCTGTAGAGCGACGTAGCGGGCGAACGACTCCACGTCGACCCGGTCGGCCAGCTTCGCGTCGAACTCCTCGTCGCTGGCCGAGTTGACCCACCTGATCAGGTTGATCACGGGTTGCAGGTCCTGGCTGCCCTTCATCGTGATCTGCTTGAAGTCGTCCTGGTAGTCGGTCTGGTCGTCACCCTGGTCGGTGAAGCTGCTGCTGGCCAGGGACTTGTAGAGCACGCCGGAGCCGCCCACCTGCTCGGCGAAGTGCTCGTCGGGGTGCTCGACCAGCAGCCGGGCGGTGGTGGGCCGGTCGTTGACCGTGAACGACGAGTACGCGTACCGCTGGGCGGTCTCGCCGGTGCTGTCCAGCAGGGACAACGCGAGCGCCTCGTTGAGCACGGTGGAGCCGCCGCCCATGCCGGCGACGCGGACGGCCACCTCGCGGTGCCCCTGGTACCGGCGGCCGTCGACGAACTCGTCGAAGCTGATCAGCCAGGGCAGCGTCTCGGGCTCCTCGGCCTTCAGGCTGGTGCGGGTCATCCCGCCACCGGGAAACCCGCCACCGGCCTGCTGCCGGCCGTTCTGCTGCTGACCACCGCCCTGCTGGCCGTTCTGCCGGCCGACGCCGGCGGGGCGCTGGCCGCCGCCGGCCGGGCCGCCGCCGTTACCGCGCGGCTTGGACTCGCCCTTCCAGGTCAGGCTCTGCAGGGTGGAGTTGCCCTTGAGCCGGATGCCCACGCTGGGAATCGTGGTGCCGTCGACGGTCAGGTCCGCCTCGACGTACCCCTTCTCCCCCTCCTTCCAGTAGGCCTCCAGCATCCGCTGGTAGTCGGTGTCCCGGAAGGTCAGCGAAATGGAGTGCGCGACGGTGGCGTCGAACAGGCTCGTCGTGCCGGCGATGTCCACCGTCACCGTGTCCGCGGCGGTGTCGCCGGCGCTGGTCACGTACGGGCGGATCCGCTCGGTGCCGAGGACCAGGGTCAGCACGGCGAGGAACGCCGCGCAGGTGGTGAGCAGCTTCCAGTTCTGCCGCACCCGGGCGGGCAGCCGGCGGCGCAGCGCCCGGGGCAGCGGGGACCTGGCCCGGGCGGGCTCGGCCATCACAGGTCCGTCTGGTCGTAGCCGGTGAGCACCGTCACCCGCTGGCCGGACGTCCGCTCGCTGAGCGCCGAGATCAGGTCGCCCGGCTCGGTGCCCTTCTTGAGCCGGACGGTGTACATCAGCTCGGTGAGCGCGCCGGCCCGGATCGACTCCAGGCTGACCAGCTCGAACTCGGTGGTGTAGCGGACCAGCACGTCCTGGATGTCGGCGGTGTGGTTGCCACCGGCCGGGACCTGGACCTTGACCACCTGCCGCTGCACGTTCAGCGCGAACCAGTTGAACCGGTACATCACCACGATGATCAGACTGATCGCGACGGCGGCGACGACCGCCAGGGTGTAGAACCGGGTGCCGCAGGCCATCCCGACGCCCATCACCAGGAAGATGAACCCGACGTCCCGGGTCTCCTTGATCGCGTTGCGGAACCGGACCACCGACAGCGCCCCGACCAGGGCGAACGCCCGCGCGATGTTGGAGCCCACCACCAGCATGATCAGCGAGATCAGCATGCCGAGGATGATCAGCGTCTGCACGTACGACTGGCTGTAGGAGACGTTGCGGTGGGTGGCCCGATAGATCCACCCGATCATGGCACTCAGCAGGAACGACAGCGACAGCGCGATGGCGATGTCACCCACGCTGAACGTGCCGGACAGGTCCTGGAACGTGATGTCCATCGGTGTTCGGGCCTCACTTCTCGAAGGTGGCCGCCGCCAGCGCGGCGGCGGGGTCGTGGTCCTGGACGTGGCAGATCGAGCGCGGGGCGCGGCCGAACGCCTCGACGCTCTGGCAGTACTTGGAGACCCGCACCACCGACAGTTCGGCGCGGGCGGCGAGGTCGGTGAGCCAGTACGGCACCCGCTCGTTGGCCTTGATCTCGACGACCGCGAGCCGGGCCGGCACGATGAGCCGGTTCTCCGCGTCGGCGCCGAGGTGGAAGTCGCGGTCCCGACCCCGGACGCGGTGGTCGAGGGTGACCCGCAGCCCCAGGTCGGAGTCCTGGCCGACGTACGCCTCACGGTGGTATCCGGTCATCGCCACCGGCCGCAGGTCGAGCCCGGAGACGAGTTCGAGGACCTCCTCGACGAACCCCCGCTGGGCCGGGTCGTGCGCGACCGGTGCCCGCTCGTCGAGCAGCCGCCGAGCCGCCCGGTACGGCAGGGCGATGCGACGCTTCTGGGTGACCCGGTTGACCCGCTGCTTGATTTCGACGTAGACGGTGGTGTCGTCGTCGATCGTGGACCGGTCGCCGTAGTGGCGCACGCGCAGCTTCCGACGGAACCTGAGCCCTTCGATCTTCTCCCAGTAGAACCGCAGGTCGGCGGTGTCGTAGTAGACGCTCCACACGCCGTACCCGCTGGTGCCGGCGAAGCTGTCCGGGGCCAGCCGGCCGGCCAGCTCCCGCCGCAGGGCCGCCACCTTCGTCGCGTCCAACAGATACTTGATCTCGTACCGGTTGAACGCGTGCAGCTTGCTCGGCGCCCGCAGCGCGTGCCCAGCCTGGTCCTGGCCGGCGGCGGTCGGGTGCGCCGGGTCCGGGGTCGGATCGCCGCGACGCTCAGCAGCCAGCTCCGGGGGCCGGGCTCGGCGGTTGAACCGTAGACGCATGGACGCACTTCCTCCGGTCTGGGTGGCGCGGATCGGTCGGAAGGGCAGACAACCGGGCGGGTATGGAAACGGCGTATGAACGACCTGTGGATGGGCTATGGACGGCAGGTGACGATCGCCCGACGCGGCGGTAAGGCTCCCGACGATCGCCGGTAAGGCTTCCGTAACCGGCGCGACCGGTGCCGGCCGGCGCGGGCGACGCAAGACTGGACGCATGATCGTTCGCCTGTTGCACAAACCGCTGACCTGGGTCGCGGTCGTCGTGATCGCCGCCGGGGCCGCCTTCGGCCTAGCCTGGTTCCAGCCCTGGAAGCTGGTCACCGACACCGAGGTCGACGAGATGCTCTCGGCCGTGGAGGCGACCACCGGCCCGGCCGCCCCGGGCCCGGCCGACGCGCCCGCGACCGGCCCCGGTTCCACCACCGGCCCGGCCGCCGCGCCCACGCCGGCCGGGCCGACGCTGGTGAGCCGGGGCGACTTCGTCACCCACGAACACGACACGTCCGGCCGGGCCCGGATCGTCCGGACCGCCGACGGACGGCACCGCCTGGAACTCGTCGGGCTGGCCACCAGCAACGGACCGGACCTGCGGGTCTGGCTCACCGATCAGCCGCTACGCGAGGGCGTGGCCGGCTGGCGGGTCTTCGACGACGGCCGTTGGGTGGAGCTGGGCCGGCTGAAGGGCAACCGGGGCGACCAGGCGTACGACATCCCGGCGGACACGGACCTGACCGCCCTGACCAGCGTCTCGATCTGGTGCAAGCGGTTCTCCGTCTCGTTCGGCGCGGCCCCGCTGCGGGCCGCCACCTGACCCCGTGGCGGGGATCAACCCCTAGTGATGGGAATGGCACTCTCGACCGATCGGCGACGGGCTGAGAAACTGTGAGCCGGCCAGAAAGTGGGGGTGCGATGAGCAACGGGTGGGTGCTGCCCGACGAGGTGCTTCGGGACGCGCCGGCGTACACGCCGCGTCCCGGGGAACTGGCCGATCTCGAGTTGCTGGTGTCCGGGGCGTACGCGCCGCTGACCGGCTTCATGACCCGGGCGGACCTGGCCTCGGTGAGTCGGCGGGGTCGGCTCGCGGACGGCGCGCCGTGGCAGGTGCCGGTGGCCCTCCAGGTGCCGGCGGCGCTCGCCGGCGGCCTGGATCCGGCCGATCCGGCCCGCCGGGTGCTGGTGCTGTCCGACGGCGAGGGCGCCCCGGTGGCCTCGCTGGAGGTCACCGACGTGTGGTCGGCCCGCGAGGGCGTCGCCGGGGTCGGCGGCACCGTCCGCCGGCTCGGCGACGGCGGCCACGGCCCGTTCCAGCGGCTGCGCCGCAGCCCGGAGGAGGTCCGGGCGCTGCTGCCCCCGGGCCGGGTGCTGGGGGTGTTCGCCGACCGGCCGCTGCACCGACCGCAGCTCGCCCAGGTCGCCCACGCGGCCCGCACCCTGGGGGCGCACCTGCTGGTGATGATCCCGGTCGGCGAGGGGACGATCAACGGGCTGCCCTCCGAGGCGCTGGTGCGGGCGGTCTTCGCCGCCCGGGACCGGATGCCCCCGACGACCCTGATCGCGGTGCCGCAGGCCCGCCGCCGGGACGAGATCAGCGACGCCCTGCTCCAGGCCCGGGTGGCCGCCGCATACGGGGTGACCCACCTGCTCTCCACCGGCGAGATGCTCTCCGGCGCCGGGCTGCGGGTGCTGGTGCCCCGCGAGCTGGCCTACGACAACCGGGACGGCCAGTGGCGCTGGCGGGAGGACATCCCGCCGCGCAACCGCCGGCTGGCGCTCGGCCAGGCGGAGATCGACGATCTACTCGACCGGGGCTTCCCGCTGCCGGAGTGGCACACCCCGCCGGCCGTGGCGAAGGAACTGGTCCGGGCCCGGCCGCCCCGGCGGCACCGGGGGCTCGTGCTGTTCCTCACCGGGTTCTCCGGCTCGGGCAAGTCGACCATCGCCCGGGGCCTGGCGGACGTGCTGCGCGAGGGCGGCGACCGCACGGTGACCCTGCTCGACGGGGACGTGGTGCGCCGGGAGCTCTCCGCCGGGCTGACCTTCAGCAAGGCCGACCGGGACCTGAACGTCCGGCGGATCGGCTGGGTGGCGGCCGAGATCGCCCGACACCGGGGGGTCGGCATCTGCTGCCCGATCGCCCCGTACGCGGCGGCGCGGACCACCGCGCGGGAGATGGCGCACGCGGCCGGGGCCGGGTTCGTGCTGGTGCACGTGGCGACCCCGATCGAGGTGTGCGAGCAGCGCGACCGCAAGGGCCTGTACGCCCGGGCCCGGGCCGGCCTGCTCACGGGCATGACCGGCATCGACGACCCGTACGAGGTGCCCACGGACGCCGACATCGTGGTCGACACGACCGACATGTCGATCGACGAGGCGGTGCAGGCGGTGATGCACCACCTGACCGAGACCGGCTGGGTGGAGCCGCGCCTCCAGTCCACCTGACCTCGCCGCTTCCCGGCCCGTCGCCGCCGCCCGGTCCTCCGTCGAAGAGGGCCGGGCGGCGGCGCGTCCGCCCGGAACGTGTCGGGGCCGCCGACCCCCTGCGGCCCTCGCTTCCGCAACGGCCACCCACCGCGCTAGTGTTCAGCTTTGTTGGAACGCGTGCGACCACGTGAGAAGTGGGCGCAGGAGTCGGAGGTGGGGAATGCTCGCGCGGCAACGGCAGGCGGCGATCCTGGAGCGCGTCCGGGCCACCGGCGGCGTCCGGGTGACCGAGCTGGCCGCCGAGTTCGGCGTCTCCGACATGACGATCCGGCGCGACCTGGACACGCTGCACGAGCAGGGCCTGCTGGCCAAGGTGCACGGCGGCGCCACCACGACCGGCCCCGGCTCCACCGACGAGCCGGGCTTCCACGCGAAGTCGGTGCGCCAGCTGCCCGAGAAGGCCGCCATCGCCGCCCGCGCCGCCGAGCTGGTGCGCCCCGGCGCGGCGGTCGCCCTCTCCGCCGGCACCACCACCGCCGAGCTGGCCCGCCGGCTGGTCGACGTGCCGGGGCTGACCGTGGTGACCAACTCCCTGCCGGTCGCCGAGATCCTGCACGCCGGGGGCCGCACCGACCAGACCGTGGTGCTCACCGGCGGGGTGCGGACGCCGTCCGACGCGCTGGTCGGGCCGCTCGCGGTCGCGGCGATCCGGTCGCTGCACCTGGACCTGCTCTTCCTCGGCGTGCACGGGATCAGCGAGCGGGCCGGCTTCACCACCCCCAACCTGATGGAGGCGGAGACCGACCGGGCCCTGGTGGCCGCCGCCGACCGGCTGGTCGTGCTCGCGGACCACACCAAGTGGGGCACCGTCGGCATCTCCTCGATCGTCGAGCTGGCCGCCGCCGACGTGCTGGTCACCGACGACCGGCTCGCCCCGCAGGCCCGGCAGGTGCTCGAGGAGCGGGTCGGCGAGCTGGTCCTGGTCGAGGGAGTGGGGACGACGAACAGATCGGCGCCGGGTCGGACGTCGGCCCCACCGGATCGCGGTCCCGGCCGCGTGGCCGCGCCGACGAGGGAGGGAACGGCGGAGTGAAGCGTACGACGATCGAGCTGGCCGACGGCCGGGAGCTGATCTACTTCGACGAGCGGGACGACGCGGTCCGCGACCAGCCGGACCGGCGGGAGCTTCCGCCGCCGCCGCCCGCGTCCCAGCTGCGGTACGACCCGCTCACCGACGAGTGGGTCGCGGTCGCCGTGCACCGGCAGACCCGGATCTTCCTCCCCCCGGCCGACCAGTGCCCGCTCTGCCCGACCCGCGGCGACCGGCTCAGCGAGATACCGGCACCGGACTACGACGTGGCCGTCTTCGAGAACCGGTTCCCGTCGCTGAGCCAGCGGATCGCCGAGGAGCCGGCGGAGATCACCCCGTTCACCCCGGTCCGGCCGGGCCAGGGGCGGTGCGAGGTGGTCTGCTTCACCGACGACCACAACGCCTCGTTCGCCGGCCTGCCGCCGGGCCGGGTGCGCACGGTGCTCGACGCCCTCGCCGACCGGACGGCGGCGCTGGCCGAGCTGCCCGGGGTGGAGCAGGTGTTCTGCTTCGAGAACCGGGGGGTGGAGATCGGGGTGACCCTGCACCACCCGCACGGCCAGATCTACGCGTACCCGTTCGTCACGCCGCGCACCCGGGCGCTGCTCGGCGCGGCCCGCCGGCACGCCGGGCGCACCGGCGGCGGCAACCTCTACGCCGACGTGCTCGCCGCCGAACGCGCCGCCGGCACGCGCGTGGTGGCGGCCAACGAGCACTGGACGGCGTACGTGCCGGCGGCGGCCCGGTGGCCGTTCGAGGTGCACGTCGCCCCGCACCGGCCGGTGCCGGACATCCCCGCCCTGACCGACGCCGAGCGGGACGCGTTCGGCCCGCTCTACCTGGACCTGCTGCGCCGCTTCGACGCCCTGTTCGACATGCCGATGCCGTACATCGCGGCCTGGCACCAGGCGCCGGTGCGGATCGACCGCGAGCTGGGGCACCTGCACCTTCAGCTGTTCAGCATCCGGCGGGCGAAGGACAAGCTGAAGTATCTGGCCGGCTCGGAGTCGGGCATGGGGGTGTTCATCAACGACATCGCCCCGGAGCGCGCCGCCGCCCTGCTGCAAGCAGGGGCCCCTTGTTGACGCCTTCTGTATAGCAGGGCCCCCTGTTGACAGCGGACGGGCGGTCGCGGGCAGCGACAGCAGGCACGCGGGGCGCCGCCGAAACAGGGCGCGGGGGGCCCGGAACGGGCCCCCCGCAGGGAAGGGACGGCTGGCTGTGTGCGACAGCCGGGGAGGTGGCCCATCGGCACTCGCGCCGCGGCGACCGCGGTCGACCTCCCTGGACGCGACTGGCACCGCGTCCATCCTGCACAACGAGCCACCTCACCCTGGGTGACGGCGGGACGCCCACCAGGGGCGGGCACGACGGGCAGGCCCACCAGGGCGCGAGCACGGCGAAGCCCGCCGGCGGGCGGCGGGCTTCGACGGTGCGGCGGGTGGATCAGGCGGCGAGCCGACGCGCCAGGTTCTCGTCCAGCGCGTTCATGAACTCGTCGGTGGTCAGCCACGGGGCGTCGCGCGAGATGAGCAGCGCGAGGTCCTTGGTCATCTGGCCACCCTCGACGGTGTCGATGATGACCTGCTCCAGCGTGCTGGCGAACTCGGTGACCGCCGGGGTGCCGTCCAGCTTGCCCCGGTGGGCCAGGCCCCGGGTCCAGGCGTAGATCGACGCGATCGGGTTGGTCGAGGTCTTCTCGCCCTTCTGGTACTGCCGGTAGTGCCGGGTCACCGTGCCGTGCGCGGCCTCCGCCTCGACCGTACGGCCGTCCGGGGTCATCAGGACCGAGGTCATCAGGCCCAGCGAGCCGAAGCCCTGCGCCACGGTGTCGGACTGCACGTCACCGTCGTAGTTCTTGCAGGCCCAGACGAAGCCGCCCTCCCACTTCAGCGCGGCGGCCACCATGTCGTCGATGAGCCGGTGCTCGTAGGTGATCCCGGCGGCGGCGAACTCGGCGGCGAACTCGTTCTCGAACACCTCGGCGAAGATGTCCTTGAACCGGCCGTCGTACGCCTTGAGGATGGTGTTCTTCGTCGACAGGTAGACCGGGTAGCCGCGGTCCAGGCCGTAGCGCAGGGAGGCGCGGGCGAAGTCCCGGATCGAGTCGTCGAAGTTGTACATGCCCATCGTGACGCCGCCGCCGGGGAAGTTGGCGACCTCCATCTCGACGGGCGCGGAGCCGTCGGCCGGGGTGTAGGTGAGGGTCACCGTGCCCGGGCCGGGGACGACGAAGTCGGTCGCCTTGTACTGGTCGCCGTGGGCGTGCCGGCCGATGATGATCGGCTTGGTCCAGCCCGGGACGAGGCGCGGCACGTTGGTCATGATGATCGGCTCGCGGAAGACGACGCCGCCGAGGATGTTGCGGATGGTGCCGTTCGGCGACCGCCACATCTTCTTCAGGCCGAACTCCTCCACCCGGGCCTCGTCCGGGGTGATGGTGGCGCACTTGACGCCGACGCCGTGCTCGGAGATGGCGTTGGCGGCGTCGATGGTGACCTGGTCGTCGGTGGAGTCGCGGTACTGGATCGAGAGGTCGTAGTAGTGCAGGTCGACGTCGAGGTAGGGCAGGATCAGCTGCTCCCGGATCTGCTTCCAGATGATCCGGGTCATCTCGTCGCCGTCGAGCTCAACGACCGGGTTGTTTACCTTGATCTTCGCCATCGACCGGCGCTCCTCTCGGGGGACACGTGCTCAAGCAGTACGAGCGTACTGGAAAGTGGCTCGCAGTCCCCAGCCGGCCTCGCCCTGGCCGGGGAAAACGGGATGCACGGCACAGCCGACGGCTGGCACGATCGCCGGATGCCGCCGCGCCGCACCCTCGGGTCTATCACGGTCACCGCCCTGACCGACGGGGAGGGCCCGTTCTTCCAGCCGCGCGAGGAGGCGTTCCCGGCCGCCACGGCCGAACACTGGGCCGCCGCCGACCGGCGCGACCCGGCCACGGTCACCGGCGACGGCCACTGGTGGCTGCCGTTCCGCTGCTTCGCCCTGCGCACCGGGGACGGCCCGGTCACCCTGGTCGACGCCGGCATCGGGCCGGCCGACGCGCCGGCCGCGAGCTGGGCCCCGGTGCCCGGCCGGCTCCCGGCCGAGCTGGCCGCCGCCGGGATCGACCCGGCCGACGTCCGCACGGTCGTGCTGACCCACCTGCACACCGACCACGTCGGCTGGGCCGTCGTCGGCACCCCCTGGTTCCGCAACGCCGACTACCTGGTCCAACGCGCCGAGCTGGCCACCCTGGCCTCGTTCAACCCCGGGCTGGAGGCCGGCCTGGTCGCGCCGTTGCGCGCCGCCGGCCAGCTCCGGGTGCTCGACGGCGACACCCCGCTCACCCCGGGGGTACGCGTGCTGAGCACCCCCGGGCACACCCCCGGCCACCAGTCGGTGCTGGTGGATGCCGGCGACGAGCGGCTGCTGGTCACCGGCGACCTGCTGGTGCACGCGGTCCAGCTCGTCGACCCCGACCTGGCGTACGCCCACGAGGCGCAGCCGGAGACGGCGCGCGCCTCGCGGGCGGCGCTGCTGCGCGACCTGGCCGCGCGGGGCCCGGTGGCCCTGGCCACCCCGCACCTGGGCGAGCCGTTCGTGGCGCTCTGAGCCCCGGCAGGCCCCACGATCCCCGGCGGCCGGCACGCCGAACGCCGCCGGGGACGGCCGCCCCCGACCCGCCGCCGGAAACGGCGAAGGGGCGGGACCGGCGTCGACCGGCCCGCCCCTTCCGCGCGGCTCACATGCTGGCGACGTCGGCCTGCTTCGCGCGGACGGCCTCGGCGGCCTCCTTGAGGCTGGCCAGCTCGTCGGCGTCCAGGTCGGTCTCGACGACCCGCTTGACGCCCTCGGCGCCGAGCTGGGCCTCGACGCCCAGGTAGACGCCGGAGATGCCGTACTCGCCGTCGACCCAGGCGCAGACGGGCATGACGTCGCCGGAGTCCTCCGCGACGGCCTTGGCCATCCGGGCGGCGGCTGCCGACGGGGCGTAGTAGGCCGAGCCGGTCTTCAGCAGCGCGACCACCTCGGCGCCGCCGTTGCGGGTCTTGACGACCAGCTCCTCGATCTGCTCAGCCGGCATCGCCTCGCGCAGCGGCTTGCCGTCCACGGTGCTCTGGGACGGCACCGGCACCATCGTGTCGCCGTGCGAGCCCAGGGTCAGCGTCTTCACCGAGCGCACCGGTACGCCGAGCGCCTCGGCCACGAAGTTGGTGAACCGGGCGGTGTCGAGCATCCCGGCCTGGCCGAGCACCCGGTTCTTGGGGAACTGCGTGGCGAGCTGGGCCAGCGCGGTCATCTCGTCGAGCGGGTTCGACACGACGATGACGACGGCGTTCGGGGCGTACTTGGCGACGTTCTCGGCGACCTGACGGACGATCTTGGCGTTGGTCTCCAGCAGGTCCATCCGGCTCATGCCCGGCTTGCGCGGCAGGCCGGCGGTGATCACCACGACGTCCGAGCCCTCGATGGCCTCGTAGCCCTCGCCGTTTCTGCCGGTGGTGACGCCCACGACCTTGGTCTCGAAGCCCTCGACGGCCCGCGACTGGTTGAGGTCCAGGGCCAGGCCGGCCGGTTTGCCCTCCACGATGTCGGTGATCACGACGGTGTCGAAGACGTCGTACTCGGCCAGGCGCTGCGCGGTGGTGGAGCCGTAGAAGCCGGCCCCGACGACAGTGACCTTCTTACCCATGGTCGTCCCACTCCCTGTAACCAGTCGTGTTACCAGTCGTTTTCCGGACCGTATCAGTCATCGTGGCACCCGACAGGGCAGGGGCGGCGGCCAGCGGCGGGATGGGGCGAACGTCACCGTCGCCGGGTTCGCCCGGCGGTCGAAAGAAGCCGGGCTCAGCCGCGCTCGGCGCGCTCGACGACGTTGGTGAGCAGCATCGCGCGGGTCATCGGGCCGACGCCGCCGGGCATCGGGACCACCTTGCCGGCCACCTCGGCCACCTCGGGGTCGACGTCGCCGGTGTAGCGGCCCTTGCCGTCCGCCCCGATCACCCGGGTGATGCCGACGTCGACCACCGTCGCGCCGGGGGTGACCATGTCGGCGGTGAGCAGGCCCGGCACCCCGGCCGCGACGATCACGATCTCGGCCGCGCGGGTGTGCCCCGCGAGGTCGAGCGTGCCGGTGTGGCAGAGGGTGACCGTGGCGTTCTCGCTGCGCCGGGTCAGCAGCAGGCCCAGCGGGCGGCCGACCGTGTTGCCCCGGCCCACGACGACGACGTTCGCGCCGCGCAGCGGCACGTCGTGCCGGCGGAGCAGCTCGACGATGCCGCGCGGGGTGCAGGGCAGCGGGCCGTCGTAGCCGAGGACCAGCCGGCCGAGGTTGACCGGGTGCAGGCCGTCGGCGTCCTTGTCGGGGTCGATCATCTCCAGCGCCCGCTGGGTGTCCAGGTGCGCGGGCAGCGGAAGCTGGACGATGTAGCCATGGCAGGCCGGGTCGGCGTTCAGCTCGACGAGGACGTCGTCGACCTGCTGCTGGGTGGCGTCGGCGGGCAACTCGCGGCGGATCGAGGCGACCCCGACCTCGGCGCAGTCACGGTGCTTGCCGTTGACGTACGCCTGGGAGCCCGGATCGGCCCCGACCAGGACCGTGCCCAGCCCGGGGATGGTGCCCCGCTCCGCCAGTGCCTTCACCCGCGCCCGCAGCTCGTCCTTGATCT
This sequence comes from Micromonospora sp. NPDC057141, assembly GCF_042670805.1. Lineage (NCBI taxonomy): Bacteria > Bacillati > Actinomycetota > Actinomycetes > Micromonosporales > Micromonosporaceae > Micromonospora > Micromonospora sp. NPDC057141. The sequence continues at coordinate 71,816 of NZ_JBHUVA010000010.1, forward strand.
CCGCCGCGGTCGCCTTGCCGTCCAGGATCGTCGCCGTCACGCCCAGATCGTCTCACGTCCGCCCGTCCCGCTCCCCCGGACCCGGTGGGGTCGCAGGGAGCGGGGCCGGGCGGGCCGGGAGAAGCGGGGCCGGGCGGGGCCGGTGGGATCAGTGGAAGAAGTGGCGGGTGCCGGTGAGGTAGAGCGTGACGCCGGCCTCCTTGCAGGCGGTGGCGACCTCCTCGTCGCGGATCGAGCCGCCCGGCTGGACGATCGCCTTCACCCCGGCCGCGATGAGGGCCTTCGGGCCGTCGGCGAACGGGAAGAACGCGTCCGAGGCGCAGACCGAGCCGGCCGCCCGCTCGGCACCGGCCCGGGTGACGGCGAGCTGCGCCGAGTCGACCCGGTTGACCTGGCCCATGCCGACGCCCACGGTCGCCCCGTCCTTCGCCAGCAGGATCGCGTTGCTCTTCACCGCGCGCACGGCCCGCCAGGCGAACGCCAGGTCGCGCAGGGTGGCCTCGTCGACGGCCTCGCCGGTGGCGAGCCGCCAGTTGGCCGGGTCGTCCCCGGCGGCGTCGACCGCGTCGCGCGTCTGCACCAGCATGCCGCCGGTGACCTGCCGCCACTCCGCCGGCAGCGGGGCGTACGCCGGGGCGCGCAGCAGCCGCAGGTTCTTCTTGGCCCGGAGGAGCTCCAGCGCCTCCTCGTCGAAGCCCGGCGCCACCAGCACCTCGGTGAAGACCTCGGCGACCTGCCGGGCCAGCTCGGCGCTCACCGGCCGGTTCACGGCGATCACCCCGCCGTACGCCGACACCGGGTCGCAGGCGTGCGCCCGGCGGTGGGCCTCGGCGACGTCGACCCCGACCGCGATCCCACACGGGTTCGCGTGCTTGATGATCGCCACTGCCGGCTGCTCGGCGAAGTCGTTCGCCGCCCGCCAGGCGGCGTCCGCGTCGACGTAGTTGTTGTAGGACATCTCCTTGCCGTGCAGCTGCTCCGCCTGCGCCAGGCCGGCGGGGCTGGCCGGGTCGGCGTAGAGGGCGGCGGCCTGGTGCGGGTTCTCGCCGTAGCGCAGCACCGCCGAGCGGCGCAGCGACAGCCCGGCGAACTCCGGCCACCCGGCGGCGTCCGGGGCGAGCGTGGTCGCGCACCACTGCGCCACGGCCACGTCGTACTCGGCGATGGCGGCGAACGCGCGGGCGGCCAGCACCCGGCGCTGGGCCAGGGTGAACCCGCCCGCGCCGAGGGCGGCCACCAGCTCGTGGTACGCGGCCGGGTCGGTGACCACCGCTACGGACGCGTGATTCTTGGCGGCGGCGCGCACCATCGCCGGCCCGCCGATGTCGATCTGCTCCACGCACTCCTCGACGTCGGCGCCGGAGGCCACCGTGTCCTGGAACGGGTAGAGGTTCGACACCAGCAGGTCGATGCCGGCGATGCCGTGCTCGTCGAGCTGGGCGGCGTGCGAGGGCTTACGCAGGTCGGCCAGGAGCCCGCCGTGGATCAACGGGTGCAGGGTCTTGACCCGGCCGTCGAGGATCTCGGGGAAGCCCGTCACCGACTCCACCGGGGTCACCGGCACCCCGGCGGCGGCGACGGTCGACGCGGTGCTGCCGGTCGAGACGATCTCCACGCCGGCCGCGTGCAGAGCCTGGGCCAGCTCGACCAGGCCGCTCTTGTCGTAGACGCTGACCAGCGCCCGCCGGATCGGGCGGCGCTCGTCCTGACTGGAACTCACGGGACCGTGACCTTTCTTCCGGTGATCGTCCAACCTTCACGGACCAGCCGACCGACCTGCTCGACGAGCTGGCGCCGCTCGGCGGACTTGATGCGCTCGGTGAGCGTCTCCTCGTCGTCGTCGTCCAGCACCGGCACGGCCACCTGGGCCACGATCGGCCCGGTGTCCATCCCGGCGTCGACGAAGAAGAGGGTGGCCCCGGTGATCTTCACCCCGTAGGCGAGGGCGTCCCGGGGACCGTGGATGCCGGGGAACGCCGGCAGCAGCGTGTTGTGGGTGTTGAGGTAGCGGTCGCCGAAGGCGGCGAGGAACTCCGGGCCGACCAGCTTGAGGAAGCCGGCGGAGACCACCAGGTCGGGGCGGTGCGCGGCGACCTGCCTGGTCAGCGCGGCGTCCCAGTCGGCCCGGGTCGGGTGATCCTTCACCCGCTCGACGAAGGTCGGCACCCCGGCGGCGGCCCGGTCCAGGCCCGCGATGCCGTCCCGGTCCGCGCCCACGGCGACCACCCGGGCACCGTACGCCGGGTCGACGGCGGCGTCGAGCAGCGCCTGGAGGTTGCTCCCGGAGCCGGAGACGAGGACGACGATGCGGGCGACGGACGCGGGCTCGGTCACGCGGCCACCCTATCGGGCAGGTCGGGGCCGGCCTCGGGTGGGCGGGCAGGTCGGGGCCGGGCGTCAACCGTGCGGGGTGGGCAGGGGCGGGCAGGGAGGGCGGGCAGGTCGCGCCCGGCGTCGACCTTGCGGGGGTGGCAAATCGGTGACGCTTCCTGTCGCCCGGACCCTGTACGCTGCCGGTCGCTCGGTGCCCGGCGCAGGCCGCGCACCGCACCCGTCAGTGACGCGACACGCGCGGTGTGTCGATGGAATGAGGAGCACCCAGGATGCAGCCCGGTTACCAGTCCCCCCAACCGCAACAGATCAATAACAACATGACGATGTCCATCGTGGCCATCTTCTTCTTCTGGCCGCTGGCCATCCCCGCCATCATCAACGCGTCGAAGGTCAACCCGCTGATCCAGCAGGGCGACTATGCCGGGGCGCAGGCGGCGGCGGCCGAGTCGAAGAAGTGGTCCAAGTGGGCCCTGATCGTCGGCATCGCCTGGCTCGTGATTCTCGTCCTCGCGTGCTGCGGAATGGGCGGCCTTGCCGCGATCATGGATGGAACCAGCACCAGCAGCTACTGACAGCACCCTGAGTCAAGGAGCACCGACGCATGCAGCCCGGTCAGGACCCGTACGGCCAGCAGCCCCACGACCCGAACCAGCCACAGCACCACGACCCGTACGCCCCGCCGCCCCCGGCGCCGTACGGGCAGCAGCCGACATCGGGCCAGCCGTACGGGCAGGACCCGTACGCTCAGCAGCCGCCCTACGGGGCCGCGCCGGGCTACCCGAACGCCGGTTTCCCGCAGCCGCAGGGGCAGAACAACACCCTCGGCCTGGTGTCGATGATCCTCGGCATCGCGTCGATCCCGCTGGCCTGCTGCCTCTACCTGGGCATCCCGGTCGGCATCGCCGCCGTGGTCACCGGCTACCTCGGCCAGCAGAAGGCGGCACAGGGGCTGGCCAGCAACGGCGGCCAGGCCAAGGCCGGCCTCATCTGCGGCGCGGTGGGCGCCGGCATCGGCATCCTGGCGATCATCCTCGCCGTCGTGGGGAACGTGACCCTGCCCACCACCTGAGTGGGCCTGCTCATCGCCTGGGTCGGGCACGATCGCGAGGGGCGCTCCGGAGCCTCCGGGGCGCCCCTCGGCGCGTCCCGCCCCCGGCCCGAACCGCCCCGCCCGAACCGCCTGGCCCACCCGAACCGCACGCCGCCCTCGCGGCCGGCGCGGGTGTGAGCGGGGCACCCCTCTATACCGGAGGCGTTAAGAGGGGGCCCTTCCTTGCACGCCACCTTTCACGCGCAGCGCGCGGGTGGCGGCGGCGCCGAGCAGGGCGCCGGCCGCGACCACGGCGGCACCCACCCCGGCCACCTGCCAGGGAACCGGGCCGATCTCGGCCAGCCGGCCGCCACCGAGCGGGCCGCCGGAGGCCGCCGCGAGAGCGCCGAGCAGCAGCCCGGCGACCGGACCGGCCAGCGCCGCCGGGACGAGCAGCGCCGGCCAGGCCACCTCGGCCCGGTCCTCGGCGGCGATCCGCAGCAGCCGCCGGGCCAGCAGCCAGCCGGCGGCCATGCCGGCCAGGACGGGCACGGCGAGCAGGCCCGCGCCGTAGCCGTCGACCGGCCCGCTGGGCAGCCCCGCCAGCAGCGGCACGGCCGGCAGCGCGCCGACGGAGACCTCGCTGGTGCGCACGGCGGTGTCGACGCCGACGGCGAAGCCGGGGCCGAGCAGGTAACTGGCCGACCAGATCGTGGCGTTCGGCGCGTAGGCGAGGCTGACCAGCGTGATCCCGGCCTGCCCGGCCACCCCGGTGCGGTAGGCGCCGATCAGGTCGGCGGCGTCTCCGCCCCCGGTGGCCACCGCGAGCCCCGCTGCTCCGGCCCCCGCGCCGAGCAGCAGCAGCCCGGCGACCAGTCCGGTGCGCACCCCGTCCCGCAGCGGTGCGGGCGCCCGGGCGGCGAGCAGCCGGGCCACCGCGGTGGTCCGTAGCGCCCCGGCCAGGGCCGCGAGCGTGCCGACGAGGGCGAACGTCGCCCCGGCGCGCGCCGGGGAGGCACCGGCCGGCACCGCGGCGAGCACGCCGAGCAGTGCGTATCCGGCACCGACCGCCCCGGCGGCGGTGAGCGCCTGGCGCAGGGAGCGCCCGCCTCGCGCCCCGATGGCCCGGCTGGCGTGCACCCCGGCGCGGGTGAGCCGCCAGACGGCCAACGCGGTCAGCGCGAGCGGGGTGAGGCCGAGCGGCCCGGCGTCGGTGGCGAGCGGGACGCCGTGGCCGAGCAGCCAGCCGGTGAGACCGGCGTGCAGCGCGCCGGTGACGGAGCCGGCGTCCTCGGTGAGCTGGGCGAGCCCGAGCACCAGGGCGACCGGAAGGTAGGACGTGAGGGCGGCCCAGGCGGCGGCGACCCCGGCGGCCACCGCGAGCGGGGCCCGGCCACGGGGGGGCTCCCCGGGCCGGGGCGCGGGCCCCCGGGGGCCCGGGACGCGGCCGGCGGGCCGGTCGTCGGCGCCGACCCTGGCGGCCGGGCGGCGTGGCTGGTCAGGGGTGACGGAGGACATCGGCTCTACTCTGGCATGTCGCGCCGTCGCGGGCAGTCCGATACCGCCCCCGACCGGCCGGAAGTTCGGTGATCCACCGACCTGGCACCCCCGATCCGGTCTAGCCTCGGCCCCAGGACGCGAATTTCCTGTCGCGACCCGGAGACCGCTCGGAGGAAGCCGTGAACGCTCCGTATCCACCGCCCCCTGCCCAGGCCGGGGGCCGGGACCGCACCACGCTGTGGGGCGTGCTCGGCATCATCCTGGGCCTGCTCTGCTGCGGCATCCTGGGGATCATCTTCGGCTACCTGTCGATCCGGGACGCCAAACGGTACGGCCAGTCCCCGGTGCTGGGTTACCTCGCCATCGCGTTCGGCGTGATCAACATCATCGGCAGCGCGATCCTGCGGGCGAGCGGCAACTACCCGTTCTGGAACAACGACTGACCGGCTCTGGCACAACGACTGACCGACGTGACGACGCGAGGGGGCCGACCCGCTCGGTCGACCCCCTCGGCGCGTCTGGCGGTGGTCAGCCGGCGGACATGATCTCCCGCATCAGCTTGGCGGTCTCGGTCGGCGTCTTGCCGACCTGCACGCCGACGGCCTCCAGCGCCTCCTTCTTCGCCTCGGCGGTGCCCGCCGAGCCGGAGATGATCGCGCCGGCGTGGCCCATGGTCTTGCCGGGGGGCGCGGTGAAGCCGGCGATGTAGCCGACCACCGGCTTGGTGACGTGGGACTTGACGAACTCGGCGGCCCGCTCCTCGGCGTCGCCGCCGATCTCACCGATCATCACGATGGCGTCGGTGTCGGGGTCGGCCTCGAACGCGGCGAGGGCGTCGATGTGGGTGGTCCCGATGATCGGGTCACCGCCGATGCCGACGCAGGTCGAGAAGCCGATGTCGCGCAGCTCGTACATCATCTGGTAGGTCAGGGTGCCGCTCTTGCTGACCAGGCCGATCCGGCCGGAGCCGGTGATGTCGGCCGGGATGATGCCGGCGTTGGACGCGCCCGGCGAGGCGATGCCCGGGCAGTTCGGCCCGATGATCCGGGTGCGCTCCCCCTTGGCCACGTTGTACGCCCAGAAGGCGGCGGTGTCGTGCACCGGCACGCCCTCGGTGATGACCACGGCCAGCGGGATCCCCGCGTCGATCGCCTCGACCACGGCGGCCTTGGTGAACTGCGGCGGGACGAAGATGACCGTCACGTCGGCGCCGGTCTCGGCCATCGCGTCGGCGACGGTCGCGAAGACCGGCAGCGCGGTGCCGCCGAAGTCGACGCTCTGCCCCGCCTTGCGCGGGTTGGTGCCGCCGACGACGTTCGTGCCGGCGGCGAGCATCCGCCGGGTGTGCTTGGAACCCTCGGAGCCGGTCATCCCCTGCACGATGACCTTCGAGTCCTTGGTCAGCCAGATAGCCATTTGTCAGACCCCCGCAGCCGCCAGCTCGGCGGCCCGCTCGGCCGCGCCGTCCATGGTGTCGACCAGCTCTACGAGCTGGCTGCCCGCGCCGCCGAGCGCTGCTTGCCGAAGAACGCCCCGACCGGCCTCGGCGTTGTTGCCGTCCAGCCGGACGACGAGCGGCTTGGTGACCTTCTCGCCGCGCTGCTCCAGCAGGGCCAGCGCCTGCACGATGCCGTTGGCGACCTCGTCGCAGGCGGTGATGCCGCCGAAGACGTTGACGAAGACGCTGCGCACCGACGGGTCGGACAGGACGATCTCCAGCCCGTTGGCCATCACCGCGGCGCTCGCGCCGCCGCCGATGTCGAGGAAGTTGGCCGGCTTGACGTTGCCGTGCCGCTCGCCCGCGTAGGCCACGACGTCGAGGGTCGACATGACCAGGCCCGCGCCGTTGCCGATGATGCCGACCTCGCCGTCGAGCTTGACGTAGTTGAGGTCCTTCTCCTTGGCGGCCTGCTCCAACGGGTCCACGGCGGCCTGGTCGACGAGCGCCTCGTGGTCCGGGTGCCGGAACCCGGCGTTCTCGTCCAGGGTGACCTTCGCGTCGAGCAGCAGCAGCTTGCCGTCGCCGGTCTTGGCCAGCGGGTTCACCTCGACCAGCGTGGCGTCCTCGGCGACGAACGCCTGCCACAGGCCCACGGCGACCTCGACGACCTGGTCGGCGACGTCGGCCGGGAAGCCGGCGGCGGTGACGATCTCGCGGGCCTTCGCCTCGTCCACGCCCCTGACGGCGTCGATCGGGGCCTTGACGACCTTGTCCGGGGTCTCGGCGGCGACCTGCTCGATGTCCATGCCGCCGGCGACGCTGGCGATGCAGAGGAAGGTGCGGTTCGCCCGGTCGAGCAGGTACGAGAAGTAGTACTCCTCGGCCACGTCCGCCGTCACGGTGATCATGACCTTGTGGACCGTGTGACCCTTGATGTCCATGCCGAGGATGTCGGTGGCGCGGGCCACCGTCTCATCCGTGCCCTCGGCCAGCTTGACGCCACCGGCCTTGCCACGGCCGCCGACCTTCACCTGCGCCTTGACGACCACCCGGCCGCCGAGGCGTTCGGCGATCGCGCGGGCCTCCTCCGGGGTGTTGGCGACGCCGCCGGCCAGCACGGGCAAGCCGTGCCGCTCGAACAGGTCCCGCCCCTGGTACTCGTACAGGTCCACGATTGCGCGTCCCGTCCCGTCTCCGCGGCGCGCCGTCGCGCCGCCACCAGCGTTGTGGAATCAGTTTGACGCCTGTCATCAGTTGAAACAGGCCATTGGGCGCAGCCTAGCGAGGTCGGCACCGGCGGCAACCGAGCGGGTGCGCGGTGTGCCCTACTACACAACCAGCGGGATCAGGGCCGTCGACGGGTCGCGCAACAGCGCCCATGGGAATTCCGCGGGCGATGTTCCCAGCGCGGCGTAACCCCACCGGCAGGGCGTCGTTGAGTCAGGTGTCGGAGCGCTGAGCGCGAAGACGGGAGACGGCCGATGCCCTGTCGGTCGAGGGGTGGCGGCGGGGCATCGTGCATAGAGGGGCCGGACGTGTGAGGGGTGCGTCCGGCCCCTCCCCCTGCCCGCGACCCGAACGCTCCCCCGGCCCGAACGCTCCCCCGGCCCGACCTCCCCGCCCGGGGAGGGTGCCCGGGGCGCGGGTCAGGCGACCGGCTGGGCCACGTTGGCCCGCACCCACTCGACGATCGACTGGGTGGTCGCGCCCGGAGTGAAGATCTTCTTGACGCCGAGCTGCTCCAGCTCCGGGATGTCGGCGTCCGGGACGATGCCGCCGCCGAAGACGACGATGTCCCGCGCGTCCCGCTCGCCCAGCAGCTCGACGACCCGCCGGAACAGGGTCATGTGCGCGCCGGAGAGCACCGACAGCCCGACCGCGTCGGCGTCCTCCTGGATGGCCGTCTCGACGATCTGCTCCGGGGTCTGGTGCAGGCCGGTGTAGATGACCTCCATGCCGGCGTCGCGGAGGGCGCGGGCGACGACCTTGGCCCCCCGGTCGTGGCCGTCGAGGCCCGGCTTCGCGACGACGACCCGGATACGAGAGCTCATCAGCGGACACCTTTCGAGGGCGCTACGACTGTCACCTGAACGAACGGTAACCCGGCGGGTCGCCGGCGGGGAATCCGACCGGCGTCCCGAGCAGAGCCTAGGGGCGCAGGCGGGGGGTCGGACATTCGGGCGACAGCGGTCACGGTGCGCGACGAACGGGCAGGTGGGGGCACGTATGACCAAGTGACGAGGCGTGACAATAACGGATGTAAACGGACAGATCGACACGCCAATTACCCGGTCTGGCTTGTGACAGGCGTGGCGGTTGGCTACCGTGTCCACGGTTGTCATCAGGTCCACGGACGGGTGACGACGCGGCCAGCCGACGTTCACCACCGCTTCACGAGCGCCGGCCGACCGCATCGGAACCCCGACAACGGAGGGTGTGCGTGCGCCAGCGCCTGTCGTCTGAGCCCGATCGATATCGCGGCCGCCGCCGCGTACCCACCCCGCCGCGGAGCCGCTACGCCGCCGTCGTCACCACCGCGTTCGTCGGTGCCGGCATCGTCGCGATCGGCGCGGGAGCACTGCCGGACGCCAAGAGCGTCAGCCCGTCGGTCCTCGACGAGCTCAAGCAGGCCTCCATCACCAGCCAGGACGCTGCGGCCCGCGCGGACGCCGCCGACCGGGCCTCCCGCGACAGCCGCGTCGAGACGAAGGCGGCCGGGGAGCGGGAGGTCTGGCTCCTGCCGCTGCAGGGCTACGACTTCAACTCCCCCTACGGCATGCGCTGGGGCAAGCTGCACACCGGGATCGACCTGGTGGCCCCGGAGGGCACCCCGTACGTCGCGATCCACGAGGGCACCGTCACCAAGGCCGGCTGGTTCGGCGGCTACGGCTACGCGGTGATCGTCAAGCACGCCGACGGCAGCGAGGCCATCTACGGCCACTCCTCCGCCGTGAGCGTCAAGGAGGGGCAGCAGGTCAAGGCCGGCGACCAGCTCGGCCTGGTCGGCAACACGGGCCACTCCTACGGCTCCCACCTCCATCTGGAGATCCATGTCAACGGCGACCCGCTGGACCCGGTGCCGTGGCTCCAGGAGCGCGGAGTGGACATCAAGATGCAAATCGAGCTGTACTACAGCGACGTAGCCGCGTCCTGACGCTACGCATCGACCGTTGACCGCCCGGATCAGCCGATCCGGGCGGTTCTTCATGTCACCGCCGCAGCCGAATGTCTGCTGCGCCACACCCCCGGATGTGACCAGCGACACGCCAGCCATGATCAGTTATCGGGACGCACCGGTCGACGGCGGGATGGAGCGGACGCCCCTCCCGCCGCGCCGGCACCGGCCGCCCCGCCCCCTACCCGCAGGCCACCAGCGCGAACACCACTATTTCGAGGTCCACGTCCCCTCGAAGGTGTAGGTACGCCGTGCACGAAGAGAACATCAGCAACGCCGGCACCCCCGATGCCCCGGCCCGCCACCGGATGCGCCCCCGGCCCGGCACCCGGGCCCTGGTCGTCGGCGCGGTCGCCCTGGTCGGGCTCGGTCTCGCCGGTGCCGCCGTCGCCACCACCGCCGACGACGAGCCGGCCCCGGCCACGGTGGCGGTCGACGCCCCGGCCCGCGCCGAGGCCGCCGCCCGCGCCGACCGCGCCGCCCGCGAGTCGGCGAGCCCCGCCGCCAGCCCCAGCACCGGCCCCACCGCCGTCTCGCCGAGCCCGTCGAGCGCCAGCCCCAGCCCGACGGCGAAGAAGGCCACCACCAAGCCCAAGCCGAAACCGACCCCGAAGCCCGCGCCGAAGAAGACCAGCAAGCCCGCCCCCACCTGGGTCATTCCGATGGCGGGGGCGACGATCACCTCCTGCTACGGCCCGCGCGGGGGTGTCCTGCACGCCGGCATCGACTTCGCCATGCCCGCCGGCACCCCGATCCACGCCGCCGCCGCAGGCACGGTCGTGAAGGCTGGCGACGTCGGCGACGGCTACGGCATCTCCGTCTTCGTCGACCACGGCAACGGCTACCTGACCCACTACGCCCACCAGAGCCGCACCGCCGTCGGCGTCGGCGACAAGGTCAAGGCGGGCCAGGTCATCGGCTACGAGGGCTCCACCGGCGACTCCACCGGCCCGCACCTGCACTTCGAGGTGCACCAGGGCCAGATGTGGAACCAGATCGACCCCGCGCCGTTCCTGCGCGCCCGGGGCATCGACGTCGCCTGCTGACCGTTCCCCCGCACGGAAGCGGCCCGGCCCGGCGTGCTGCCGGACCGGGCCGGGCCGGCTCAGAGCTTGTCGATCGGGGCGTGCCGCAACACCAGCCACATCGTCTGGTCACCGAAGTCGATCTGCGCCCGCGCCCCCGGGCCGTGGCCCTCCACGGCGAGCACCCGGCCCAGGCCGTACCGCTGGTGGTTGACCCGGTCCCCGGCCGCGACCTTCGGGCCCTGGGGCAGCTCGCTGGCCGTGGCAAGCCGGCTGCCGTCCACGCCGAGCCGCTTGGCCAGCTGCGCCGCCTTCGGGGTGCCCCCGGTGAAGCCGCCGCCCCGCGGCACGCGGTCCGCGCGCCCGCCGACGCCGCCGCCACCGCCGCCCCACGAGGTGTACGTCCCCTCGGTGCGCTCCCAGCGGACCAGCTCCGGCGGCAGCTCCTCCAGGAAGCGCGACGGCGGGTTGTAGGCCGGCTGCCCCCACGCCGAGCGGGTCACCGCCCGGGACAGGTAGAGGCGCTGCCGGGCGCGGGTGATCCCCACGTACGCCAGCCGGCGCTCCTCCTCCAGCTCCCGGGTGTCGCCCAGCGAGCGCAGGTGCGGGAAGACGCCGTCCTCCAGCCCGGTCAGGAACACCACCGGGAACTCCAGCCCCTTGGCGGTGTGCAGCGTCATCAGGGTGACCACGCCTTGGTGGTCGGGGTCGTCGGAGGGGATCTGGTCGGCGTCGGCGACCAGCGCCACCTGCTCCAGGAAACCGGCCAGGGTGGCCCGTTCCCCCTCCTCGCCCAGCGCCTCGACCCGCTCCGTGTACTCCCGGGCGACGCTGACCAGCTCCTGGAGGTTGTCGACCCGACCGGCGTCCTGCGGGTCGAGGCTCTCCTCCAGCTCGGTCAGGTATCCCGAGCGGGTCAGCAGCGCCTCCAGCACCTCCTCCGGGGTGCCGGTCTCGGCCAGCTCGCGGGCCCCGTCGAGCAGCGCCACGAAGTCGCCGATGCCGTTGGCCGCCCGGGTGGAGATGCCCGGCGCGTCCCCCGCCCGGCGCAGGGCCGCCCCGAAGGAGATGCGGTCCCGGCTCGACAGGGCCTCCAGGCACGCCTCCGCGCGCTCGCCGATGCCCCGGCGGGGGGTGTTGAGGATGCGCCGCAGGCTGACCGTGTCGTCGTCGTTGACCACCGCCCGCAGGTACGCCAGCGCGTCGCGGACCTCCTTGCGCTCGTAGAAGCGCACCCCGCCGACCACCTTGTAGGGCAGGCCGACCCGGATGAACACCTCCTCGAACACCCGGGACTGGGCGTTGGTGCGGTAGAAGACCGCCACGTCGCCGGGGCGCGCCTCGTCGTCGTCGACCAGCCGGTCGACCTCCCGGCCCACCCAGTCGGCCTCGGCGTGCTCGGTGTCGGCGACGTACCCGACGATCTGCTCGCCGGCCCCGGCGTCGCTCCACAGCCGCTTGGGCTTGCGGGAGGTGTTGCGGTCGATCACCGCGTTGGCGGCGTTGAGGATGGTCTGGGTGGAGCGGTAGTTCTGCTCCAGCAGGATCGTCCGGGCGTCGGTGAAGTCCCGTTCGAACTCCAGGATGTTGCGGATCGTCGCGCCCCGGAACGCGTAGATCGACTGGTCGGCGTCGCCGACCACGCACAGCTCGGCCGGCTCGACCCCCTCGGTGCCGGAGACCAGCTCCTTGATCAGGGTGTACTGGGCGTGGTTGGTGTCCTGGTATTCGTCGACCAGCACGTGCCGGAACCGGCGGCGGTAGCCCTCCGCGACGTGCGGGTGCGACTGGAACAGGTGCACCGTCGTCATGATCAGGTCGTCGAAGTCCAGCGCGTGCGCCTCGCGCAGCCGCCGCTGGTAGAGCGTGTACGCCTCGGCGAGGGCCCGCTCGTTGGGGCCATTGGCCCGGCCGGCGAACTCCTCCGGGTCGACCAGTTCGTTCTTCAGGTTGGACACCTGGGCGGCCAGCCCACGCGCCGGGTAGCGCTTCGGGTCCAGGTCCAGCTCACGGGCGACGAGCTGCATCAGGCGGCGGGAGTCGTCGGCGTCGTAGATCGAGAAGCTCGACTTCAGCCCGGCGTGCTCGTGCTCGGCCCGCAGGATGCGCACGCACGCCGAGTGGAACGTCGACACCCACATCAGCCGGGCGCGCGGGCCGACGAGCTGCGTCACCCGCTCCTTCATCTCGCCGGCGGCCTTGTTGGTGAAGGTGATCGCGATGATCTCGCCGGGGTGGACGTCCCGGGCGGCCAACAGGTAGGCGATCCGGTGGGTGAGCACCCGGGTCTTGCCCGAGCCGGCACCGGCCACGATCAGCAGCGGCGAGCCGGCGTGCACGACGGCGTCGCGCTGGGGCCCGTTGAGGCCCTCCACCAGGGCCTGCGGGTCGAGGCGGACGGCCGGGCCGGACCGGCGCGGCGGGGCCGGCGCGGGCTCGGGCTCGGGCAGGGGCGCGGGGATGTCGAAGAGAGGCTGCATCGCACGGCGAGTCTATGCCGCCGGCCGGACACTTCCCGACAGCGCGGCCCCGACCCGACCGGTCAGGGCGAGGGGGAGGAGACCGGGGGACACCAGGAAGAGACCAACCCGTCACCCGTCCGGCTCTGGCGCGGCCGTCCCCGATCCACAACGATGGCTGGTGAACCCCCAATTCCTCCCCCGTACACGATTTTGGGAGAACAACCATGAGTCAACCGCGCTCGCGCGGTCGGGCGGTGCTGCGTCACCTCGCCGCGCCGGCCCTCGCACTGGCTGTCGTCGCCACGTTGCCGGCCGCCACGCGGCCCGCGCCGGCCCCGGCCGCCGACCCCTGGGCGGCCCTCGCCCCGGTCTCCGTCTCCTACGCCAAGCCCACCGGCGGCGAGGTCAAGGGCAACTTCCTCAGCTACAACGACTTCCACGGCGCGATCGACCCGCCGGGCGGCAGCGGCGCCGTGGTCAACGGCACCCCGGCCGGCGGCGTGGAATACCTCGCCACCTGGCTCAAGAAGCTGCGCGCCGAGGCCAAGGCCGAGAGGCGGGTCACCACCACCGTCGGCGCCGGCGACCTGATCGGCGCGACGCCGCTGGTCAGCGCCGCGTTCCACGACGAGCCGACCATCGAGCTGATGGACGAGATCGGCCTGGAGATCAGCTCCGTCGGCAACCACGAGTTCGACGAGGGCGTCGACGAGCTGATCCGGCTCAACAAGGGCGGCTGCCACCCGGTCGACGGTTGCCAGGACGGCGACGGCTTCAAGGGGGCGAAGTTCACCTACCTCGCCGCCAACACGATCAGCAAGAAGACCAAGCTGCCGATCCTGCCCCCGGTCGACGTCAAGTTCGTCGGCGGCGTGCCGGTCGGCTTCGTCGGGGTCACCCTGGAGGGCACCCCCGGCATCGTCAACCCGGCCGGCATCACCAAGGTGACGTTCGCCGACGAGGTGGAGACCGCCAACAAGTGGGGCGGTCTGCTCAAGCTGTTCGGCGTCAAGGCGATGGTGCTGCTGGTGCACGAGGGCGGCGCGCAGTCCCCGCCGCCGAGCACCCCCGGCGTCTCCGACTGCGCCAACTTCTCCGGCCCGATCGTCGACATCGTCAAGGGCCTGCGGCCCGAGTTCGGCCTGGTCGTCTCCGGCCACACCCACCGGTTCTACTCCTGCTCGCTGCCGAACTCCTCCGGCCAGCCCAGCGTCGTCACCAGCGCCGGCAACAACGGCCAGCTGATCACCGACGTCGACTACTCCCTCAACCGGCGCACCGGCCGGTTCACCGGGATCTCGGCCCGCAACGTCATCGTCGAGAACGGCGTCCGCAACGCCGACGGCACCTGGCAGCAGACCAGCCCCGGCGTGTACGCCCGCAACCCCGACCTGGTGGACGCGGGCGCGAAGGCGCTGGCCGACAAGTACCGCAACGCGGTCGCCCCGATCGCCAACAAGGTGGTCGGAAAGATCAGCGCGGACATCGTCCGCGACGCCCTGCCCAACGGCGAGAGCCCGCTCGGCGACGTGATCGCCGACGCGCAGCTCGCGTACACGAAGAGCAACGGGGCGCAGATCGCGCTGATGAACCCGGGCGGCGTGCGGGCCTCCCTGTCGTACGGCGCGTCGGCCGGCGGCGAGGCACCGGGCGAGGTGACCTACGGCGAGGCGTTCAGCGTGCAGCCGTTCAACAACCTCGTGGTCACCCAGACCTTCACCGGGGCGCAGCTCAAGAACGTGCTGGAGCAGCAGTTCGTGGGCTTCAACGGGCAGACCGCCCAGCGGATCCTCCAGGTCTCCGCCGGGCTGACCTACTCGTACGACAGCACCGCCCCGGCGGGCTCCCGGGTGAGCGCCCTGGCGCTGAACGGGACCCCGGTCGACCCGGCGGCCAGCTTCAAGGTCACCACGAACGACTTCCTGGCCAACGGCGGCGACGGCTTCACGGAGCTGAAGGGCGGCACCGGCCGCACCACCGCCCCCGGCTTCGACGTCGACGCGCTGGTGGCGTACGTGGGCGCGGGCGACCCGGTCGGTCCGGGCCCGGCGAACCGCATCACCCGCCTCGGCTGAGCTGGGTAAGGAGGGGCCCCTTGTCAACGCATACGGTAGAGAAGGGGCCCCTTCTCACACCTCCCACGCGGAGAGTCGGCGCGAATGCTTGCGGAGCAGGCCGGCGGGTCGGCATACTCGACGACGTGTTCGGTCAGCGCTTCTACTTTTACTACGGCACCGGGAGTCCGGCAGCCGTGGGTCGCGCCTGATCAGATCAGACCTACGAAAGCCCCGGGCTCTGGAGAGCCCGGGGCTTTTTCGTCCCGGGATCCGGGCACCGGGCCCGACGTCCGAGGGGTACGGCGATGATGGCAGACGTGGTGGAGCAGAACGGCGGCTTGGCGCGGTCCCGTCCGCAGGGCGACCAGGACGGTGGCACCCAGGCGAAGGCCGGCAACAGCAGCGCGGGCGGCGGGCGGACCGAGGCGGCACCGGCGCCCGCCGGATCGCCCCGGACCGGCACCGACGACTCGGCCGCTGCGGCGCGGATCGTCGCCATCCGGGAACGGATCGACGAGATCGACAGCACCCTGATCGCGCTGTGGCAGGAGCGGGCCGCGCTGTCGCAGGAGGTCGGCGCGACCCGGATGGCCTCCGGGGGCACCCGCCTGGTGCTGTCGCGGGAGCGGGAGATCCTGGAGCGGTTCCGGCAGGTCCTGGGCGCCGACGGCACCCAGTTGGCGCTGCTGCTGCTCCGCGCCGGCCGCGGCCCGCTGTAGGCGAAAACGCCTGCCGGCGTCGCGGGGACGCCGGCAGGCGGTCGGGTGTCGCTGGTCAGCCGGGGAGGCTCACGCCTCGTGGCTGGCGACGATCTCGCGCGTCTCCGCGAAGTGGCAGGCGCTCGGGTGGTCCGAGCCGGAGCGGATCTCCAGCAGCGGGACCTGCTCGGCGCAGACGTCCTGCGCCTTCCAGCACCGGGTGCGGAACCGGCAGCCCGAGGGCGGGCTGATCGGCGACGGCACGTCGCCGGTGAGCCGGATGATCGCCTTCTGGTCGCGCAGCGTCGGGTCCGGCACCGGCACCGCCGACAGCAGCGCCTGGGTGTACGGGTGGGTGGGGCGCTCGTAGATCTCGTCCTCGGTGCCGATCTCGACGATCTTGCCGAGATACATCACCGCGACCCGGTCCGACAGGTGCCGGACCACCGACAGGTCGTGGGCGATGAAGACGTACGACAGGCCGAGCTCGGCCTGGAGCTTCTCCAGCAGGTTCATCACCTGGGCCTGGATGGACACGTCCAGGGCCGACACCGGCTCGTCGCAGATGATGATCTCCGGCCGCAGGGCCAGCGCCCGGGCGATGCCGATGCGCTGCCGCTGGCCGCCGGAGAACTGGTGCGGGTACCGGTTGATGTGCTCCGGGTTCAACCCGACCAGGTCGAGCAGCTCCTTGACCTTGTCCCGCCGGCTGCCCTTCGGGGCCACCTCGGGGTGGATCTCGAACGGCTCGCCGATCAGGTCGCCCACCGTCATCCGCGGGTTCAGCGAGGTGTACGGGTCCTGCATGACCAGCTGGATCTGCCGGCGCAGCCGGCGCAGCGCGCCGCCGGAGAGCTTGGAGATGTCCTGGCCCTTGTAGTACACGCCGCCTGCGGTCGGCCGCTCCAGGTTCATCAGCACCCGGGCCAGCGTCGACTTGCCGCAGCCGGACTCGCCGACCACGCCGAGCGTCTCGCCGGCCTTCAGCTCCAGCGAGACCCCGTCGACGGCCTTCACGTGCCCGGTGGTCTTCTTGAACACCACGCCGCGGGTGACGGGGTAGTGCTTGACCAGGTCACGGACCTCGAGGATGTGCTCAGTCACGGTTCACCAGATCCTCAGCGAAGTGGCAGGCGCTGGCGCGGTCGGCGCCGATCTGCAGCAGCGGCGGCAGCTTCTCCCGGCAGACCGGCTGCGCCATGGGGCAGCGCGGGTTGAACGGGCAGCCCGGCGGGATGTTCATCAGGTTCGGCGGCAGGCCCTTGATCGTGCGGAGCTGCTGCCCCCGCTCGTCCATCCGCGGGATCGAGTCGATCAGGCCGATCGTGTACGGGTGCGCCGGCTTGGCGTACAGGTCGTAGACGTTGGCTTCCTCGACGATCCGGCCGGCGTACATGACCGCGATCCGGTCCGCGACGTCGGCGACCACGCCGAGGTCGTGGGTGATCAGGATCAGGCCCATCTGCCGCTCGCGCTGGAGCTCGGCGAGCAGGTCCATGATCTGGGCCTGCACGGTCACGTCGAGCGCGGTGGTCGGCTCGTCGGCGATCAGCACCTCCGGGTCGAGCGCCAGCGACATCGCGATCATCGCGCGCTGCCGCATGCCGCCGGAGAACTGGTGCGGGTAGTTGCTGAACCGCCCCTTGGCGTTCGGGATCTTGACCTGGTCGAGCATCTCGATCGCACGCTTCTTGGCGTCGGCGCGGCTGAGGCCGCGCCGGATCCGGAACTGCTCGGCGATCTGGAACCCGACGGTGAAGACGGGGTTCAGGGCGGAGAGCGCGTCCTGGAAGATCATCGCGATGCCCTCGCCGCGGATGCGGCGGCGCTCCTCGGCGGACATGGTGAGCATGTCCTTGCCGTGGAAGCGCACCTGGCCGCCGGTGACGAAGCCGGGCGGCGTGTCGAGGATGCCCATGACGGTCTGCGCGGTGACGCTCTTGCCGGAACCGGACTCGCCGAGCACGGCGAGGGTCTCCCCCGCGTCGACGTGATAGGTGACGCCGTTGATGACCTTGGCAACGCCGTCGCGGGTGCGGAACTCCACCCGCAGGTCCTCGACCTCCAGGAGACGACCCGAGGGGCGGCCGGATCCGTCGGCGCCCGGCTTGGACTGCTCGGTCACGAGAATGTCGGACAACTCAATCTCCCCTAGCGCAGTTTCGGATCGAGGGCCTCGCGGACCGCCTCGCCGAGCATCACGAAGCTCAGGACGGCGGTGACGAGGAACGCGGAGGGGAAGAAGAGCAGGAAGGGCGAGACCCGGATGTAGTTCTGCGCCTCACTGATCATGATGCCCCAGGAGACCACCGGGGTCTTCAGGCCGATGCCCAGGAACGACAGCGTGGCCTCCGCGCCGATGAACGAGCCGACCATGATCGTGCCGTAGACCAGCAGCGGGGCGAGGCAGTTCGGCAGCAGGTGCTTGAGGATGATCCGGCCGGTGCCGGCCCCCAGCGCCCGGGCCGCGACGATGTAGTCGGCCTCCTTGGTGGCCAGCACCGAGGAGCGCATCAGCCGCATCACGACCGGCCAGCTCAGCACCACCAGGGACATGATGACCAGGCCCATGATCTGCCACTCGTTGTTGCTGGCCCCGGCCCCGTTGAAGGTGGTCAGGATGACGATCGCGCCGAGCACGAACGGCAGGCCGAAGAAGATGTCGGCGAAGCGGGAGAGCAGGGCGTCGACCCAGCCGCCGGCGTAGCCGGCGATCATGCCGATGGTGCCGCCGATCAGCAGCGTGCCGATGGTGGAGATCAGGGCCACCACGATCGAGGCGCGGGCGCCGTAGATCGTCCGGGCGAAGACGTCGCGGCCCTGCACGTCGTAGCCGAACCAGGCGTCGGCCGACGGCTCGACCCGGCTGTTCGCCAGCGCGCCGTTGACCGCGTCGCCGGAGGTGAACAGCGACGGGAAGGCCGCCATCGTCACGAAGACCAGGATGAGAACCGCGGAGATCCAGAACAGCGGCTTGCGGCGCAGGTCGCGCCAGGCGTCGCCGAGCAGGCCGCGCGGCTTCTCCCTGCGGGCGTTCTCGGGCAGGCCGGCGTCGACGGGCGCGCCGGAGCCCGCCTCGGTGGACATGGTGGCCGGCGGGGTCGAGACGATCGATGCGGTGCTGGGGTCACTCATGCCGCCACCTCGCTGCGCTCGGTGCCGGGGCGGTGGCCCCGACACGCTGCGTTCTTGACTCGTTCGCGACGCTGCTCACTCATAGCGGATCCTCGGGTCGAGAGCGGCGTAGAGCAGGTCCACCAGGAGGTTCATCAGGAGGTAGACGAGCACCAGGACCACCACGATGGAGACAACGGTAGCGCTCTCCTTGGTGACGATCGCCCGGAGCACGGCGCGGCCGATGCCGTTGATGCCGAAGATGCCCTCGGTGACGATCGCGCCGCCCATGAGCGCGCCGAGGTCGGTGCCGAGCAGGGTGACGACCGGGATCAGCGAGTTGCGCAGCAGGTGGACGCCGACGACGCGCCGCATCGGCAGGCCCTTGGCGATGGCGGTGCGGACGTAGTCGGCGCGGCGGTTCTCGGCGATGCTGGTGCGCGCCACCCGGGCGACGTACGCCGTGGACGCGCTGCCGAGGACGAAGCCGGGCAGGAGCAGCTCGGTCAGCCGCATCTCGCTGGAGACCGTCGGGTTGACGATGCCCCACTTCACGCCGAGCAGCCACTGAAGGACGAAGCCGACGACGAAGACCGGCAGCGCGATCAGGAAGAGCGTGGAGACGAGGACCAGGTTGTCGAGGAAGCCGTTGCGCCGCAGGCCGGTCAGGACACCGGCGGTCAGGCCGATGACCGCCTCGATCGCCAGGGCCACCACGGCGAGCTTCAGGGTGTTCGGGTACGCGGTGGCGATGATGTCGCCGACCGCGCGGTTGTTGAACGTGATGCCGAAGTCCCCCTGGAACAGGTTCTTCATGTAGGTGGCGTACTGCACCCAGATCGACTCGTCGAGCTGGTACTTCTCGGTCATGAAGTTGATGTACGAGTCCGGGCACCGGCGGTCGCCGCACTTGCCGGCGAACGGGTCGCCCGGCACGGACCAGACGAGCCAGTAGATCAGGAACGTCGTACCGATGAAGACCGGGACGAGTTGCAGCAGCCGTCTCAACAGATAACGGCCCATGAGGGGGTCCTCCTGACAGGGGGCGCGTCGGACGACCGCCGACACGGGGTGACGTCAACGTGGCGGGGAGTGTGGTGCACCCCTCGCGGAACGGCCCCGGGCCGGACCCACCGGTAGGTGAGCCCGACCCGGGGTCAGACCGTACGGATCAGAGCTCGACCGAGGTGATGTCGAGTTCGCCGACGTTGCTCAGCTCCATCTTCTTGATCTTCTCCGAGTGGCCGGACTGCTGGCCACCGAAGTAGATCGGCATCGACGGAACGTCCTGGTCGATGAGCTTGACGGCCTCGGCGAACTTGGCGTGCGAGGCGTCGAGGCTCGGCGCCGAGCTGGCCTCCTTGGCCAGGGCGTCGACCTGCTTGTTGCTGTACAGACCGTCGTTGGAGGAGCCGCCGGTCACGTAGAGCGGGTTGATCCAGTTCTCCACGTCCGGGTAGTCCTGCTGCCAGCCGGCGCGGTAGGCGCCCTTCATCTTGTGGGCGTTGATGTTCTGGCGGAACACCGCGAAGGTCGGCACGCCCTCGGCGCGGGCGTTGATGCCGAGGTTGGTCTTGACCTGCTGCGCGACGGCCTCCATCCACTCCTTGTGGCTGGCGTCGGCGTTGTAGTACATGACCAGCTCGCCCGTGAAGCCGCCGGCCTCGGCGAGCAGCTTCTTGGCCTCGTCCACGTTGAACTGGCACGCGGTGCAGTTGCCCGGCGCCGCGCCCGGGGTCAGCGGGTTGGCCCAGCTGTCGGCCGGCTTCCGGTTGCCGAAGAAGATCTTGTCGGTGATCTCCTGCCGGTTGATCGACAGCGAGATGGCACGACGCAGCTTCGGGTTCTGGAAGCGCTTGTCGTAGATCGGGAAGGCGATGATGCCGGTCACCGGGGTGGTCGACGAGATGGCCCGCTCACCCAGATCCGACTTCCACTTGTCGCCCGCGAGCGCGGCGACCGGAACCTGCTGCATGAAGTCGAGGTTCCCGGAGACCAGGTCGCTGTACGCGGCCGTGTCCTCCTGGTAAATCTTGATGTTGACGTCCTTGATCTTCATCTTGTCGCGCAGCTGGTAGTCGTCGAACCGCGTCAGCTTGATCGCGACGTTGTTCTCCCAGGACACGAACTTGACCGGCCCGTTGCCGATCGGCTTCTTGCCGAACTCCTCGGCGCTGCCCGCGAAGAACGCGTCCGGCAGCGGCATGAAGGTGCTGTAGCCGAGCTTGGTCGGGAACACGGCGGTCGGCGCGGCGAGCGTGACCTCGAAATTCCAGTCGTCGACGACCTTGAGGCCGGACATCTCCTTGGCCTTCGGCTCCGGGGCCTTCTGCGGGCCCTCGGGGCCGTCCGGGTCCGCCGTGTTGACGTCCTCGAAGCCCGCGATGTCGGCGAAGAAGCTGGAGTTCTGCGCGCCGTTCGGCGAGTAGGCGCCCCAGTTCCAGGCGTCCA
Organism: Micromonospora sp. NPDC057141; assembly: GCF_042670805.1. Classification (NCBI taxonomy): domain Bacteria; kingdom Bacillati; phylum Actinomycetota; class Actinomycetes; order Micromonosporales; family Micromonosporaceae; genus Micromonospora; species Micromonospora sp. NPDC057141. Next base: position 93,103 of record NZ_JBHUVA010000010.1, read on the forward strand.
CGAAGTTCTTGGCCTTGACGACGGTGCCGTCGTGGAACTTCGTGTCCTGCTTGATCTTGATCTTGTAGACCTTGGAGTCGGCCGTCTCGATCGACTCGGCCAGGGCGTTCTGCGGGGCACCACCGTTGTTGGGGTACTCGACCAGGCCCGTCCACATCCAGTCGATGATCTTGCCGCCACCGGTCTCGGTGGTGTTCGACGGAACCAGCGGGTTCTCCGGCTCGGTGCCGTCGACCGTGATCGCGCCGTCCGCGCTGGTGGCGTCGCCACCCTCTCCGTCGCTGCTGGAGCAGCCGGACGCGACGAGCGCGAAAGCCGCGCCCAGCGCGATCGCGCCACTCGCCCGCTTCGAGACTCTCATTCCGAGGGGCCTCCTCTTTCTAACCTGTTCCGTCGTGGGTTTCACGCACGCATGGGGGTGACACCGCCGGCGGTCGCAACCACCGACCGCCGGCTACCGCAGAAAATCGGGACACCCCTGATGTACCGATCCGCCGGGCCGCCCGCACCGTACCGGATTCGGCTCCCGCGCAGGACTCGACGACCACGAACCGTGACTTCTCGACACATCCGTGGCTGCGCGACCGTGCATGGGCGCCTCACACCGGGGGTGAGGTGCTGCAACTGTGACACCCGCCGGCCCGTTACGTGAAGGTGCCGTTATCAAGCCGTTAGTTGCCCGCAGTGCGGCCGATACTTGAGAAACGATCTTGAAACAAGTCGCCCGCACCCCGCCGAGCAGCCAAGATACAACCGTCCTTCGCGTTCTGCCCAACGCCCACGCCCCGCCTGTGAGCTTCCCCGCCCCACCCTGCGGACACGGCGGGGCAGGACGGGCGCCCGACACGTCCGCCCATCCGGTGGAGGTGGCCGTCGACCACCCGGGGAACAGCACCGACCGAGCGGGGGATGCGGGTGGAATGACCAGACTCACAGTTACGCTGCGTCACACCCGCCGGCGCCCAGGACCGTCGCCCGGGCCCGGCCGGACAAGGAGTCGATCACACCAGGCGGCGGTCCGCAGCCCAGCGCGACAATTCGTACCGATTGGACATCTGGAGCTTGCGCAGGACGTTCGACACGTGCGTCTCGACCGTCTTGATCGAGATGTAGAGCTCCTTGGCGATCTCCTTGTACGCGTACCCCCGGGCGAGCAGGCGGAGCACCTCGCGCTCCCGGTTGGTGAGCTGGTCCAGCTCCGGATCGGCCACCGGGGCGTCCGGCCGGGCGGCGAAGGCATCCAACACGAACCCGGCCAGCCGGGGGCTGAACACGGCGTCCCCGTCGGCCACCCGGCGGATCGCGGCGGCCAACTCGTCCGGGGAGATCGTCTTGGTGACGTAGCCCCGGGCGCCGGCCCGGATCAGGCCGATCACGTCCTCGGCGGCGTCGGAGACGCTCAGCGCCAGGAAACGCACCTGCGGGTGGGTACGCCGCATCGCCTCCAGCACCGCCCGGCCCCCGCCGTCGGGCATGTGCACGTCCAGCAGCACCACGTCGGGGGTGGTGGCGGCGATCCGGGCGACCGCCTCGGCCACCGTGCTGGCCTCGCCCACCACCTCGACGTGGACGCCCAGCTCGGCGCGGACCCCCGCGCGGAACATGGCGTGGTCGTCCACGAGAAAGACGCGCAGGCGCGCAGGCACGCCCGCCTCGCCCGCCGCACCCTCGACCGGTCCGGTCGGCTGCTCGGCCATGGTCATCGCGTTCCTTCCGCCGTGGACTGGTCGCGGGAGATCGGCAGGATCAACCGGACCTCCGTCCCCTCACCCGGCTCGGAGCGGATCTCCGCCCGGCCGCCGTGCCGCTTCATCCGCCCGACGATCGACCCCCGGACCCCGTGCCGGTGGTCCTCCACCGTATCCGGATCGAAGCCCTTGCCCCGGTCCCGGACGAAGACGCTCACCTGCTCCGGTTCCACCTCGGCATACAGCGAGACCGTCCGTACCCCGGCGTGCCGGGCCGCGTTCACCAACGCCTCCCGGGCCGCCGCGACCAGCGCGCCGACCCGCTCGTCGGTGGCCCGGTCGCCCACCACCACCGCCTCCACGGTGATGGCGAAGGTGTCCTCGACCTCGGCCGCCGCCTGTTCAAGGGCTGCGGCGAACCGCTCCGTCGGGGAGGCGGTCGGCTTGTAGAGCCAGTTGCGCAGCGACCGCTCCTGCCCGCGCGCGAGCCGCTGCACGGTCGTGGTGTCGGCGGCGTTGCGCTGGATCAGCGCGAGGGTGTGCAGCACCTGGTCGTGCACCATGGCGGCCAGCTCCGCCCGCTCCTGCTCGCGGATGCGGCCCTCCCGCTCCGAGCGGAGCTGGTTGTACGTCCGCCAGAGCACCGGGGCCGCCACCACCCCCACCCCGGCCAGCCCCACCAGCGCGAAGATGACGCCGTTGACCACCGAGTCGAAGTTCTGCGCCGGTGAGTAGACCGCCGCGACGCCGATGATGCCGACCGCGACCAGCACCCCGCCGCCGATGAACCGCAGCACGAACGCGCGCCGGTCGTTCTCCTCGATCACCACGCCGAGCCAGGGCACCGGCATCCTCTCGTCCCACTGCCGGCGACGTTCCGGCGCGGACTGGTGCCAGATCACTCCGGCCCCCACCGCGATGATCGCGACCAGCCAGCCGGCGGTGCCCGCCGCGCCGACGGAGTCGAAGAGCACCGTCTGGAGCACGAGCACCACCAGCCCGATCGCCACGAACGGCAGGAGCTGGCCGAGATCCCGGCGGGCCGGGACGGCGGTGTCACCGGGCCGCAGCGGGACCACCGCCCAGAAGGCGGCGTACAGCAGTAGCCCGAGCCCGCTGAGGCCGAGCAGCACCATGAACGCGACCCGCACCCGGACCACCGAGATGCCGAGGTGGTCGGCGATGCCGGCGGCGACGCCGGCGGCCATCCGGCGCTCGGGCGCCCGGTAGAGGCGGGGTGGTTGGGTCACGGCGCTGATCGGAGGCTCCCTGCTCGGGCGGGGCGCACGCCGGCCGATGTGCGGCGCGGGCGCGGGCGCACGCCGAGGGCCGGCGACGCCGATCCGATCGTCACACGCCACGGCCGCCGGGGACCACGGGGAACGCCCGGACATCCCGGACGGCCGGATCTCAGGGTGCGGTCAGGGTCGGTTCCGGAGGTCTCTCGCCGCCCGCAGCAGCAGGATCGAGGCATGACCGAGGAAGCTGCCCCGCCGCCCCGCCCCGGGACGGCGCCCCCGGGCGGGCCGCCACCGCCCACACCGCCGACCCCGGCGGCCACCACGCCCCCCGCCTGGACCACGCCGACCACCTTCGGCCCGACGACGCCAGCGCCGGGCGGCACGGACGCGACCGCCGCGCCGGGCACGGAAGGCACGACCGCGCCACCGCCACCGCCCGGGAGCGACGGTCCGGGGGCTGGCAGCCCACCACCCGGGGGATACGCGGCCCCGCCGCCCCCGCCGCCCGAGGGTGCCGGCTTCACCTCCCGGTACGGGCTGGTCCGGCCCCGCGAGGGGCGCTACCTGGCCGGCGTCTGCGCGGCGATCGGCCGGGCCACCAACACCGACCCGGTGCTCTGGCGGGTGCTGCTGGCCGTGCTGGGCTTCTTCGGCGGCATCGGCATCCTGGTGTACGTCACGGCCTGGCTGATCATCCCCGGCGAGGGCGACACCGCCTCCCCGGTCGAGTCGATGCTCGGCCGGGGCCGGTCCAGCATGTCCCCGGTCACGGTGATCGCGCTGAGCATCCTGGTCGCGGTGAGCTTCGGGTACATCGTCACCGACGCGTTCCGGGCGGTGCTGCTCGGCGCGGCCATCCTGGTCGGCGGCGCGCTGCTGCTCAAACGCGATCACGCCGCGGCGGGCCGGGGCACGGCGGGCCAGGGCCCGGGCCCCGGCGCGCCCGCCGCCGCCCCGCCGGGGTCGGTGCCGCCGGTCGCCTGGCCCGCGCGGGGCCCGATCATCCCGCCCGCGCCCGGCCTGTTCACCCCGCCCACCGGCCACGGGGCCGCGCCCCGGACGCCGCCGGCCGGCCCCGGCGTCCCCGGTCAGCCGTCCGGGGCGCCGCTCGCGGGGCAGCCCGCCGGGGTCCCTGCGGGGCAGCCGTTCGGGACGCCGTTCCCCGGGCAGCCCGCCGCCGGGTGGGCCGCCCCGACCCGTTCCCCGGGCGGGGCGACCGCCGGGCTGCCGGGCTGGCCGCCCACGCCGGCCCCGCAGGCAGGCTCCCCTGCCCCGTTCGGTTACCCGCCGGTCGCCGCGCCCGCGCCGCCCGGCTACCGGCCGCCCTTCGCCCCGCACGGCCCGTACGCCCAGGGGCCGCAACCGGTCCCACCGACGCCGCACCCGCCGGCCAGGCCGCCGAAGCGGCCCAGGGAACGGTCCCCGCTGGGTGCCGTGACCTTCTCGCTGATCTTCCTGGCGCTCGGCGTGGTGGCCGTGCTCGACCTGCTGGACGTGGTCGAGGTGGGGGCGGCGGCATACTTCGCGGCGGCCCTGGCGACCATCGGGCTCGGCCTGCTCGTCGGCGCCTGGTTCGGCCGGGCGCGGTGGCTGATCGCGCTCGGGCTGGTCACCGCGGCGGCCCTCGGCGTCGCCACTGTCGCCGAGTCCTACGACCGGGTCCGGGGCGTGGACGGGGACGTCACCTGGGCCCCCACGGACCGCCGCGACCTGGCCGACCGGTACGAGAACAACTTCGGCGACGCCGTGCTGGACCTGCGCGCCGTCGACTTCGACAAACAGGAGACCCAGATCACCGTCGCGATCAACTTCGGCAAGGCGACCGTGGTGGTGCCGCCGAACGTCGACGTCACCACGATCGCCGACGTCAACGCCGGGGACGCGACCATCTTCGGCAACCGCTCCGGGGGCCTGGACGGCCGGCTCCGCGAGACCACCGACCTCGGCGCGGACGGTCCCGGCGGCGGGAAGCTGCGCCTCTACGTCCACGTCAACGCCGGAGACCTGGAGGTGACCCGGTGAAGGCGCACCGCACAGATGTCGTGTCGCTCGGCTTCGGCCTGTTCTTCGTCGCACTGGCCGCCTGGTGGCTGCTCGCCCAACTGCTCGGCCTGGCCCTCCCCCCGGTCGGCTGGTTCCTGGCCGGCGGGCTGCTCCTGATCGGCGCGCTGGGTCTGGTCGGCGCGCTGCGCTCCGGCCGGGGCAACCAGGCGGCCGGCCCGCAGGGGGCCACTCCCGAGGCGGCACCGGCCGCCGAACCCGAGGCCGATGCCGATGCGGGGGCCAGGGCCGAACCCGAGGCCGAGGTCCCGGGTGCCGAGCGGGCCGACGAGTGGCCGACCGCCGCCGTCTCCGGCAGCCTGCCGGAGGCGGTCGAGGACCAGCCGGTCAGCGGCGGCGGGGCGCCCCGTGGGGACGGGCGGGCAGGCGGTTGACCGCTGCGGTGCCGGCCCCGGCGGAGGGCGCATATGCTGGCCGTGGAGATCTCGCCTCCGCCGGCCGGCCCACGCCGCGGGCCTCACCCGCGACCGAGCCGCCGGGCCGCCGACGACCGGGCCGTGTCGCGGGGCCTCGCCCGAGCCCCGGCCGCCCGGTCGGCGGGCCCGTCCGCGGTCGACCCCGACCGGTTGGCCGTGGCGATCCCGCCGCGATTCCCGTCTCTACCCCGTCAGGAGCCCGTCCGACATGACCCAGTCCCCCGCCGTGCGCACCTCTGGCCGGCCCGGTCCGGTCCGCATCGGCGAGCGTGCCGCCCGTACCCTCGTCACCGAGCTCGCCCGGCGCAACGACCCGAAGGCCGCCCTGCTGGTCGGCGCGACCCCGGACTCCGCGGTCCTGGCCGCGGCGATCGACGCCCTGCTGCCCGGCGACGCCCTCACCGTCGTGCCGGCCGCGTCGGCGACGCCGGCCGCGCTACGCGAGCACGTGACGGCCCAGGGCCGCTGGGTCGCCGACCGGGTACGCGTGGTGGACTCCCTCGCCGAGGCCGACGCCGTCGAGGTGGTGATCGCCGCCGAGCCGCTCACCGGCACCGCCGACGAGGCCCGGACGACCGTCGACGGCCTGGCGAAATATCTGGCCGACGGGGCGGTGCTCAGCGTGGCGGTGCCGGCGACCCCGGCCCGGACGGCCGGCGCGGCGGCCGAGCTGGAGCGGCAGGGCGCCCTGCACGGCGTCGGGAGCGACCTGGTCCTGCGCAACTCCCCGCCGGTGCGGGTGCACCGGCTCCGGTTCACCCCGGCCGACGCGGCGATCGCCGCGCGCCTCGCCCCGGCCCACCGGCCGTCGAGCGTACCGCTCACGCGGGGCATGCACATCGACTCCAACGGGGTCGCGGCGGCCGGCATCACCCTCGGCCTGGCCGCGCTGACCCGCCTCGCCCGCCCCAAGTCGAAGCTCTGGCTGCTGCCGGCCCTGGCCGCCGCCCCGGTGGCCGCGTTCTTCCGGGACCCGCAGCGGGACGTCCCCGAGGACCCGTCGGCCGTCGTGGCCGCCGCCGACGGGCAGGTGCTGTCGGTGCAGCGGCTGCACGACGAGCGGTTCGGCGACGGCGAGTGGCTGCGGGTCGCGGTGTTCCTGTCGGTGCTGGACGTGCACGTCAACCGCTCCCCGGTGGCCGGCAAGGTGGTCGACTACTTCGTCGCCGACGGCGGTTTCGTCAACGCCATGAAGCCGGACGCCGAGCACAACGTGGCGGCGTACACGGTGCTGGACACCGCGCACGGGACGGTCGTCGTGGCGCAGCGCACCGGGCTGATCGCCCGGCGGATCGTGCAGCGGGCCCCGATCGGGGCGCTGCTGGCCCGGGGCGAACGGTTCGGGCTGATCCGGTTCGGCTCGCGCACCGACGTCTACCTGCCGGCCGACGCGGCCGACCCGCTGGTCGGGCCGGGCGACCGGGTGGTCGGCGGGTCCACGGTCGTCGCCCGCTGGCGCTGACCCGGGCACGACGAAGGGGCACCGCGGTCGCGGCGCCCCTTCGTCGTCGAGCGTCGGCTCAGGCGGCGCGGCGCTGGTGCAGCCAGAGCACCGGGCCGCTGACCAGGTATCCCACCACGATCAGCGCGAAGGTGAGCCGGATGTCGACCAGCGCGCCGACCACCGGGGCCAGCCAGAGCCACGGCGGCAGCTTCACCAGCCGGGCCAGCTTCGCGTACGGGAAGCTGGAAACCATCGCGAACGCGAGCAGCGCCACCCCGGCGATCTGCACGAGGCCGGGCAGCGGCAGACCGAGGGCGACGGTCAGGGCCAGCACGGCCGCGGCCATCGTGGTCGGCACTCCGCAGAAGAAGCGGCCGTCCTTCGGCGAGACGTTGAACCGGGCGAGCCGGATCGCCGCGCAGGCGGCGACGAGCGCGGCGGCGACCGCGGCGGCGCCGCGCGGGGCCTCGCCAGCGAGCGAGGCGTAGACGACCACGGGGGCGGCCAGGCCGAAGGAGCACATGTCGGCCAGCGAGTCCATCTGGGCGCCGAACGGGCTGGCCACCCCGAACCGGCGGGCCAGCGCGCCGTCGAGCCCGTCGAACGCCACGCAGGCGATCAGCAGGAGCGCGGCGAGGCGCACCTCGCCCTGCATGGCCACGAAGATGGCGTTGATGCCGAGCACGAGGCTGGCCAGGGTGCAGGCGTTGACCAGCGCGAACTTGGCCCGGCGGGCCGTCGTCCGCGCACCGGGCAGCAGCGGGATCGACATCGACTCCGCGTCGTCGACCGGGGCGCTGGGGCCCACGGCCGGGCTCACCGGCACGACCGCCTCGACCTCGGTGCGCTGGTAGCGGTCGAGGCCGTACCGGCGGCGCTGCCGGTCGAGGTAGCGGTGCTCGGGCGAGGCCAGGTCGGCCCCCGTCGCGGCGACGCCGTCGCGGCGCCCCACCCGGACGAGCAGCACCTGGCGGGCGAACGTGCTGCTGCGGCGCAACGGGCTCGCCCAGCGACGCCCTGCGGGGCGCGGACTGTCAGTCGTACGACGCCGGCGCCATGGGGCTCTCGGCACGTTTCCTCCATCACCGGATCGGGCTGACCGCCACGAGGGCGGGTGTCCGGCTGTCTCGTGCCGGACCGCTTCTGGCCCGGCAGCCGTCAAAGCGGAGTACACCATTGCACAGGGGTAGGGGGCTTGGCGATAGCTGCCGGCGGACCTTATATCTCCGTTAACCGCGCTAATCGCCTCTTTTGTTCCCATCTCGGGCCCGATCGCCCGATCCTCCATCAACCCCGCCTTCAGCCTACCGGAGGTCGTCGATACCGGCTCGGCGGGCGGGCGCTATGCGAGCCGATGTCCGGTTACCAGGGCCGCCACCTCGGTCAACGGCAGGCCGCCGAGCGAGTCCGACGGAAACCACGCGGCGGCGGCCGTCGACCCCCCGGCCAGCTCGGTGACCCGGGCCTCGGTGGGATCGTCGACCACCACCCGGTAGACCACCCGTACCCCGTGCCAGTCCAGCGGCCGGCCCTCCGGCCCCAGCGCGCCGGGGTCATACCGGTGGTGGACCGTGAGCAGCTCGACCACCCGGCCGAGCTGGCCGGCCTCCTCGACCAGCTCGCGGAGCAGGCCGGCGGCCGGCTGCTCGCCGTGGTCGGTGCCGCCACCGGGCAGGTGCCACAGCCCGGCCCCCGGGTAGCCGTCCGCGATCAGGGTGAGCAGCACCCGCCCGGCCGGGTCGGTGACCAGCCCGTACGCCGCGAAACGCTGCCGTCGGTCGGCCGGGACCGGCGGGTACGGCGCACCGGGGGCCGCCCCGGGCGCAGGCCGCCGCAGCGGGGTGACCGGCAGGCCGAGCGCCTCGGCGGTGAACGGCATCAGCGGCAGCCCGGCGGCCTCGTCGAGGGTCGACCAGCGCACCAGGTCGGTCGTGCCGTCGGGCTCGTCGCGCAGCGTGCCGCCGGTCGCCTCGACGGTGCAGACGATCCGGTCGGTGTGCAGCGCCACGCCCGGCAGCGGGGTCACGTCCGAGACGGCGGCGAGCAGGCCGGTCACCTCCACGGCGAGGCCGGTCTCCTCGGCGAACTCCCGGACCACGCCGGCCTCGGGATGCTCCCCGTGCTCCAGCCCGCCCCCGGGCACCTGCCACACCCCGGGATAGTCGGCCGTCGCGGAGCCGCGCACGAGCAACACCCGCCCGTCGCGGCCCCGACACACCCCGTAGACCCCCACCCGCCGTCGCTGCTCCAGCACGCCGCGCCTCCCGCTCCCCCCGGGCCAGGCACCCGGTCGATCAAGAAGCTATCGCGGGCGGCGACGACGTGGGGCCTCCGGGCCGCGACCGGTCGGGGCCGGGGCTCGGCAGCGGCTCAGGCGAGGCGGGCGGCCTGGACGGCCTCGGCCGTGACCTCGGTGAGGCGGTCGGTGGGCAGCGCGCCCAGTTCCTCGCGGGCGAACCAGCGGGCCTCGCAGGTGGAGCCGCCGACGTCGGTCACCGTCGGCGGGGCGGGCTGGTCGACCATCACCCGGTAGAAGGCGCGCACGCCGTGCCAGTCGATCGGATAGCCCTCCGGGCCGAGGGAGGCGGCGTCCCGGTGGCTGGCCACCCCGAGCAGCTCGACGAGGCGGCCCTGCTGGCCGGTCTCCTCGACCAGCTCCCGGATCAGCGCCGCGCCCGGCTGCTCGCCGTAGTCGGTGCCGCCGCCGGGCAGGTGCCAGCAGCCGGCCCCCGGGTAGCCGTCGGAGACCCGGGTGAGCAGCACCCGGCCCTCCGGGTCGGTGGCCACCGCGTACGCGGCGAAGCGCTGGGCGCGGTGCAGCCCGTCGGGGCCGGGGACCGCGTAGAAGGAGGGGAACTCCGGGGGCTCGTCGGGCACCACGTCCGCCGAGGAGGCGGGCAGCCCGAGGGCCCACGCGGTGAACGCGCGCAGCGGCAGCTCGCGCGCCTCGGCGGGGGTGACCCAGCGGGCCAGGTCGGTGGGGCGGTCGATCCGGTCGGTGAGCGTGCCGCCGCGCACGGAGACCCGGTAGATGAGCCGGTCGGTGTGGATGGTGATGCCCCGCTCGGGCAGGGCCCGCATGTCGGCCAGCACGTCGTGCAACCCGGAGACGGCGACCGAGAGCCCGGTCTCGGTGGCGGTCTCCCGCACGACGGTGTGGTTCGGGTCCTCGCCGTGGTCGACCGCCCCGCCGGGGAGGGACCAGGTGCCGGGGGTGCCGGAGCGCTCCGATGCGCGGACCAGCAACACTCGGCCGACTGAATCAGCACAAACTGCGTATGCCGCGATCCTGCGGAGCGGCTCCAGCATGGTGGTCACGGGGCCAAATTCTCCCCGCCCCTCGTTACCTGCATCGAAAAGAGTCAGATTCCTGACTGAATTCTTGATCATCAGGGATCGGTCAGGGTAAGGATCCGGGCCGTCACCGAGGTCGGCGGGCCGCCCGGCGCGGAACGTGGAGGCATGACCTCGACACCGCACCAGGCCCCGTACAAGCAGCTCCGCCGCCCCACCACGGACCGGATGGTCGCCGGGGTGGCCAGCGGCCTCGGCCGCTACTTCGCCGTCGACCCCACCCTCGTCCGGGTGGTCTTCGCCGTCGCGACGCTCGCCACCGCCGGGGTGGCCGCGCTCGCGTACCCGATCATGTGGTTCCTGATGCCGGAGGAGCCCGCCGACGCCCCGGCCTGGCCGCACCCGGCGGACCCCGCGCCACCGACCGGCGGCTGAGGCCGCTGGGCAGGCTGGGGCGGTTGGGGCGGTTGGGACGGCTCGGCCGGCGTCACTCCCACTCGATGGTGCCCGGCGGCTTGCTGGTGACGTCCAGGACCACCCGGTTCACCTCGGCCACCTCGTTGGTGATCCGGGTGGAGATCCTGGCCACCACCTCGTAGGGCAGCCGGGACCAGTCGGCGGTCATCGCGTCCTCGCTGGAGACCGGGCGCAGCACCACGGGATGCCCGTAGCTGCGCCCGTCGCCCTGCACGCCGACGCTGCGCACGTCGGCCAGGAGCACCACGGGGAACTGCCAGACGCCCCGGTCCAGGCCGGCGGCGGTCAGCTCCTCGCGGGCGATCAGGTCGGCCTGGCGCAGCAGGTCCAGCCGCCCCCGGTCGACCGCCCCGATGATCCGGATGGCCAGGCCCGGCCCCGGGAACGGGTGTCGCCAGACCATCGCCTCGGGCAGGCCCAGCTGGAGGCCCAGCGTGCGCACCTCGTCCTTGAACAGCGTGCGCAGCGGCTCGACCAGGGCGAACTTCAGATCCTCCGGCAGGCCGCCGACGTTGTGGTGGCTCTTGATGTTGGCGGTGCCGGTGCCGCCGCCGGACTCCACCACGTCCGGGTAGAGGGTGCCCTGCACCAGGAACTCGACGTCGCCGTGCGCGGCGACCTCCCGGGCGGCAGCCTCGAACACCCGGATGAACTCCCGGCCGATGATCTTGCGCTTCTGCTCCGGGTCGGTCACCCCGGCCAGCGCGCCGAGGAAGCGGTCGGCCGCATCGACCACCTTCAGCTTGATCCCGGTGGCGGCGACGTAGTCCTTCTCCACCTGCTCGGCCTCGCCCGCCCGCAGCAGGCCATGGTCGACGAATACGCAGGTCAGCTGGTCGCCGACGGCCCGGTGCACCAGCGCGGCGGCGACCGCCGAGTCCACCCCGCCGGACAGGCCGCAGATGACCTCCTTGTCGCCGACCTGCGCGCGGATGCGGGCCACCTGCTCGTCGATGATGTTCTCGGGCGTCCAGGTCGGCTCGATGCCGGCGATGTCGTAGAGGAAGCGGGTGAGCATCTCCTGGCCGTGCGCGGTGTGCCCCACCTCCGGGTGGAACTGCACGCCGGCGCGGCGACCGGCCAGGTCCTCGAACGCGGCGACCGGGGCGCCAGCCGACTCGGCCGTCACCGCGAAGCCCGCCGGGGCCTCGGTCACGCAGTCGCCGTGGCTCATCCAGACCGGCAGGTCGGCGGGCAGGTCACGCAGCAGCACCCCTGGCTCGGTGAGGCGGGGGCGCAGCGGGGTGCCACCGAACTCGCGGTTGCCGGTGCGCGCCACCGTGCCGCCGAGGGCCTGGGCCATCGCCTGGAAGCCGTAGCAGATGCCGAAGACCGGGACACCCGCGTCGAACATCCCCGCGTCGACCTGCGGGGCGTCGGGCGCGTAGACGCTGGCCGGGCCACCGGACAGGATGATCGCGGCCGGGTTCTTCGCCAGCATCTCCGCCACCGGCATCGAGTGCGGCACGATCTCCGAGTAGACCCTCGCCTCGCGCACCCGGCGCGCGATGAGCTGGGCGTACTGGGCTCCGAAGTCCACCACGAGGACGGGACGAGGCGTGCTCATGGGCAGGAAGCCTACCGACAGTCACCCCCGTCTCTGCGTGGACCCCGGCGCAGCGCGCCAGGGGCGTGCGCCGGCACGGCCGGCCGCACCGGCGGCACCGCCGCCACCCGCCGGTACGCCTCCCCCAGCGGCGGCCGGGGGTCCGCCCCGCCCCGGTTGGGCCAGAACGACATCGCCCGTTCCGCCTGGGCGGTGATGGTCAACGACGGGTTCACCCCGAGGTTCGCCGACACGGCCGCCCCGTCCACCACGTGCAGCCCGGGGTGCCCGTAGACCCGGTGGTACGGGTCGATCACCCCGTCTGCCGGGGTGGCCCCGATCACCGCCCCGCCGAGGATGTGCGCGGTCATCGGGATGTCGAACGGCTCGGTCAGCGACCCGCCCGGCGTGCCGCCGATCTCCTCGGCGAGCAGCCGCGCGGCGGCGTTGCCGGCGGGGATCCACGTCGGGTTGGGCGTGCCGTGGCCGGGGCCGGAGACCAACCGCCGGCCGAGCGGGCCGCGCCGCCAACGGGTGGTCAGCGAGTTGTCGGCGGACTGCATGACCAGCGCGATGACGGTGCGCTGCGACCAGTCGCGGACGGTGAGCATCCGCGCGGCGAGGCGGGGCTGGGTGAGCAGGCCGACCAGCCAGCGGCGGGCCCGGTGCGGGCCGCCGTCGACCAGCAGCGACTGGAGCAGCCCCATCGCGTTGGAGCCCCGCCCGTAGCGGACCGGCTCGATGTGGGTCTGCGGGTCGGGATGGAACGAGCTGGTGATCGCCACCCCCTCGGTGAAGTCCAGCCCCTGCGCGCGGGCCCGCCCGGGGGGCACGGACGCGCCGAGGATCGCCTCGGAGTTCGTCCGGGTCAGCTCGCCGAGGCGGTCCGACAGGTGGGGCAGCGCGCCGGTGGCCCTCATCTCGTGCAGCAGCCGCTGGGTGCCGAGCGCCCCGGCGGCGAAGACCACCTGGTCGGCGTGGAACACCCGGCGGCGCCTGCGCAGCCAGGCCCCGGTGCGGACGGTCTCGACCCGGTACCCGCCCCCGGCTGCGGGGCGCACGGCGGTGACGGTGGCCAGCGGGTGCACCTCGACGCCGAGCCGCTCGGCCAGCCACAGGTAGTTCTTGACCAGGGTGTTCTTCGCCCCCTGCCGGCAGCCCGTCATGCACGCCCCGCAGTGGGTGCAGCCGGTGCGCTCCGGGCCGGCGCCGCCGAAGTACGGGTCGGCGGCGCGCTCCCCCGGCCGGCCGATGTGCACCCCGACGGGGGTGGGGTGGAAGGTGTGCCCGGCCCCCATCCGGTCGGCGACCGCCCGCATCGCGGAGTCCGCGCGGGTGTGCAGCGGGTACGTGGTGACGCCGAGCATCCGCTTCGCCTGGTCGAAGTGCCGGGCCAGTTCGTCCCGCCAGTCGGTGACGTCCCGCCACTGCGGGTCCGCGTAGAACGCGTCGAGGGGCTCGTAGAGGGTGTTCGCGTAGACCAGCGAGCCGCCGCCCACTCCCGCCCCGGAGAGCACCAGCACCCCGCCGCCGGTCTTCCGGTCGGCGGAGCGGAGCAGGGTGATCCGTTGCAGGCCGTAGCAGCCGAGCCGCGGGGCCCACAGGAAGCGCCGCAGCCGCCACGAGGTCTCGGGGAACTCGTCGTCGGCGAAGCGTCGCCCGGCCTCCAGGACGCCGACCGAGTAGCCCTTCTCGGCCAGCCGCAGCGCGGTGACGCTGCCGCCGAAGCCGGACCCGATGACGAGCACGTCGTACCGCATGAACGCATCATTACCGACGAGTAGCTCTCGCGCCATAGCCGGTTTCGCGGGACCCTGCATCCGCCGCCGGTGATCGCGGCTCAGCGGCCGCAACCCGGCGTGGCCCTCGGAGCGTTGTAGGGGCGGGGGTGCGACATGACCGAGCAGTCGGGGACCGGGCGGCGGCGGTGGCGGGTGGGGCTGGCCGTCGTCGCGGCAGCCGTCGCGGTGGCGGTCGGGGCGACGGTGGCCGCCCGGCTGGTCGCCGACCGGCAGACCGAACGCGGGGCGGGGCGGGTCACCGCCGCGCCCACCCCCACGCCGTCGCCGACGCCGAGCCCGACCCCGCCGCCGGGTGCCGACGTCACCGGGCCGCTGAACCTGCTGCTCGTCGGCGTCGACACCCGGGTCAGCGTGCCCGGCTGGGAGCCGCACGGCGACACCGTGCTGGTGGCGCACGTGCCGAAGGAGCTGGACCGGGCGTACCTCTTCTCGCTGCCCCGGGACCTGCTGGTCGACATCCCGGCCTACCCGAAGGCCGGATACTCCGGCGGGAAGACCAAGCTCACCCACGCGATGAGCTACGGCAGCCGGGTGCCGGGCAAGCCGAAGCAGCCGAGCACCGCCCAGGGGTACGAGCTGCTGCGCAGCACCGTCAGCGGCTACACGGGGCTGCGCATCGACGCCGGCGCCGTGGTCACCTTCACCGGTTTCGAGAAGCTGGTGGACGCCGTCGGCGGGATCGACCTCTACGTCGACCAGCGGACCGTCTCGCTGCACCGGCGGCCTGACGGCCGGCACCGCGACCCGGCCCCGAGCGGCGGCGGCTACGTCGGCCCGCAGATGGTCTACGAGAAGGGCGAGCGGCACCTCAACGGCTGGCAGGCGCTGGACTACGCGCGGCAGCGCTACGGCCTGAAGAACGGGGACTATGACCGGCAGCGCCACCAGCAGCAGCTCATCCGGGCCCTCGTCACCAAGATGCAGTCCGAGAACCTGCCCCGGCAGCCCGACCGGGTCGAGCAGGTCGTCGGGGCGCTCGGCGACACCCTCGTCTACGCCGGCGGCCCACGGATCGTGGACCTCGCGTACGCCCTCGGCGGGCTGCCCGCCGACCGGCTCGTTCTCGTCGGCCTGCCCGGCGAGGGGGTGGGCAAGGGCAGCGCCTACCGCGGCGAGCAGCTCAAGCCGGTCGGCCGGCAGTTCCTCACCGCGCTGGAGGAGGGCCGGGCCGAGCAGTATCTGGCCGACCATCCGGAGCTGGTGGTGAAGAACTAGACAGCCGGGCTCAGCGGGGCGGCTCGGGGCGCTCCGGTCGCTGGGTGCCGTAGAGCCAGGCGTCGAAGAGCCCGTCGAGCTGCTTGCCGGAGACCTGCTCGGCGTGGGCGACGAAGTCCGCCGTGGTGACGTTGCCGTCGCGCCGGTCGGCGGCCCAGCCCCGGACGATCTGGAAGAACGCCCGGTCGCCGACGGTGGTACGCAGCGCGTGCACGGTCATCGCGCCCCGCTGGTAGACGGAGTCGCCGAACAGGTTCGCCACCCCCGGCCTGCCGGGCGGCGTCCGCCACAGCGACGCCGACGCGCCGAGGTACTCCCCGTCGAAGGACTGCTGCGCCGTCCGCCCGCCCCGGTGCTCCTCCCAGAGCCACTCCGCGTACGTGGCGAGCCCCTCGTTGAGCCAGATGTCCTGCCACCGGCTCAGCGCCACGCTGTCGCCGAACCACTGGTGGGCCAGCTCGTGGGCGACCACGCCGGTGTTCTCGCCCCGGCGGAAGAAGGTGGCCGAGTAGACCGGGCGGCTCTGCGTCTCCAACGCGAACCTGATGCCCGGCTCGTCGACGACCACCCCGCCGTACGCCTCGAACGGGTACGGCCCGAACACGCCCTCCAGGTAGTCGGCCACCTCGACGGTGCGGGCGATCGAGGCGTCCGCCGCGCCCTCGGGCAGCTTCGTGGTGACCGCGCTGAACACCGGCCGTCCCTTGTGCTCGGCGCGGGTCACCCGGAACTCGCCGATCGCCACCATGCTCAGGTAGCTGGCCATCGGGGACCGCTCGGCCCAGCGCCAGGTGGTCCAGCCGGCGCGGGTGCTCCTGCCCACCGGCACCCCGTTGCTGACGGCGGTCAGCCCTTCGGGGACGGTGATCTCGAAGTCGTAGGTGGCCTTGTCGGAGGGGTGGTCGTTGACCGGGAACCAGGTGCTCGCCGACTCGGGCTGGCCGAGGGCCACCGCGCCGTCGGAGGTGTGCCGGAAGCCGCCCTCGCCGAGGGCCGCGTTGTTCAGCGGCTTCGGTTCGCCCTCGTACCCGATCTCGGCGGTGAAGCCGTTGCCCGAGGTCAGGCCGGCGGCCGGGGTGACGACCAGTTCGTCGCCGTCGCGGGCGTGCCGGGCGGGGACGCCGTCCACCGTCACCTCGCGCACGGTGAGCCCGGTCAGGTCCAGGTTGAACGCGGACAGGTTCGCGGTGGCCGTGGCCTGCACGGTGGTGGTGCCGGTGAGGCGGTCCGTCGCCGGGTCGTAGCGGACCTTCACCCCGTACCGGGTCACGTCGTACCCGCCGTTGCCGTACCGGGGGAAGTAGTCGTCGCCCACCCCGGCCCCGCCGGGCTTGAACTGCCGCGACACCGTCGGCGACGGGGTGGCCTCTCTGGCGGCCGGCTCGGGCGTCGAGGTGCAGGCGGCCAGCCCGAGCACGCCGGCCAGCAGCAGCCCGGTGCGCAGGTGCAGGCCCCGCAGGCCCAGCGTCATCGCGTCGTCCCTCCCGGCGGAGGCCCTCGGCCCGGCGGCGGCCCTCGGCCCACCCGGCCGGCCCGGCTCGCCCGGGCCGCTCCATCCCGCGGCAGCCTACCGAGCGCGAGCGCGGGCGCGGATCAGGGCAGCGCGGGCGCGGCGGCCCGGCCGGCGGGGGCGGGGTCAGGGCAGCGCGGGCGCGGTGCCGCCGACGAGCCAGGCGTCGAGCAGCGGGCCCAGCCGCCGCCCCGAGACCCGCTCGGCGAGGGCGACCAAGTCCGCCGTGGTGGCGTTGCCGCCGCGCCGCTCGGTCGTCCAGGCGCGCAGGATCCGGAAGAAGGCGTCGTCGCCGACGGTCCGCCGCAGCGCGTGCACCGCGAGCGCGCCGCGCTGGTAGACCGCGTCGCCGAACATGTTCGCCCGGCCCGGGTCGACCGACGGCCGCGACCAGTCGGTCGCGGCGTAGCGGGCCGCGACGGTCTGCTCGACGGTCCGGCCGCCGTCGTGCTCCAGCCAGAGCCATTCGGCGTACGTGGCGAAGCCCTCGTTGAGCCAGATGTCGCTCCACCGGGCCAGCGAGACGCTGTCGCCGAACCACTGGTGGGCCAGCTCGTGGGCGACCACCCCCGTGTCGGGGCGGCCGGAGCGGAAGAAGCCCGGCCCGTAGACCGGGCGGGACTGGGTCTCCAGGGCGTACGAGACGCGGCCATCGGCGAGCGCGACCCCGCCGTACGAGTCGAACGGGTACGGCCCGAGGCGGTCGGCGAGGAAGTCGACGATCTCGCCGGTGCGGGCCAGCGAGGTGGCGGCCGGCCCGTCGGCGGGCAGGCCCGCCGCGACGGCCGTGACCATCGGCCTGCCGTGGTGGGTGCCGGTGGCGACCCGGTAGTCGCCGATCACCAGCATGCTCAGGTAGCTGGCCATCGGGGACTGCTCGGCCCAGCGCCAGGTGGTCCAGCCACCGGCGCTGGTGCGCCCCGCCGGCACGCCGTTGCTGAGCGCGGCCAGCCCGTCGGGGACGGTCACCTCGACGTCGTAGGTGGCCTTGTCGGACGGGTGGTCGTTGACCGGGTACCAGGTGGTCGCCGAGTCGGGCTGGCCGAGCGCCACCGCGCCGTCGGCGGTGGCGAGGAAGCCGCCGAGGCCCAACGTCGTGCTCTCGACCGGCTGGGGCACCCCGGCGTACTCGACGTCGACGCCGAACCGGGCGCCCCGGGCCAGGCTCCGCGCCGGGGTGACCACCAGCTCGTCGCCGTCGCGGGCGTGCCGGGCCGGCGCGCCGTCGACGCGGACCGCGCCGACGGTCAGGCCGGACAGGTCCAGGTTGAACCGGGACAGCCCGGTCGTCGCCGTGGCGGTGATCGTGGCGTGTCCGGTGAGCCGGTCGTCGGCGGGGTCGTAGCGGACCCGCAGCCGGTAGGCGGCCACGTCGTAGCCGCCGTTACCGCGCCCGGGGACGTACGGGTCGCCGGCGTCGGCCGCCCCGCGGCGGGGGCGGTCGGGGTCCGGTGGCGGCCCGGTGCAGGCGACGAGGGCGACCGCGACGAGGCAGGCGGTCAGGCCGGCCCGGCCGGCCCCTCTTTCTCCTGTTCGGACCATCGCTCTCCCTCGCCCGCCCCGGGGGCGAGCCTAGCCGACACCGACCCCCAAAAGGCCAGATAACCGACAATACGCCCCACAATCGACCCCACTTTTGTTCTACCTGCACAAAAGTTTGGTTCGATCGAACCTTTCTCTGCCCCGGGTTCGGGGTTAGTGTCTGACCTCAAGTCGTAACGCATCCGCAACATGCGACGCATTCGCCCCACCTACCCCAGCGATCCCCGTTCGCTCCCTCGGAAGGTGTTGAGCATCGTGTCCAACCGAACATCACCCGATCCCCACTCCGACTCCCAGCCTGGACGGCTCAACCGCCGCTCCCTGCTCGCCGCCTCGGCCGGCGCGGCGGCGGCCATCGGCGCGGCCGGCCTGCCCGTCCTCGCCACCGGCACGCCGGCCCTCGCCGGCGACAAGGGCAAAGGCAAGGGCAGGGGTCCCAAGTTCCGGGTCGAGCCCCTGATCCCGGGCAAGAACCGGGGCATCATCCTCTACAGCGTGCGCGACCGGATCTCGGCCGCCCCGGACGACAGCGGCGTGCCGTACGGCTTCGAGCGCGTGCTGGCCCGGCTCGCCGAGATCGGCTATCAGGAGATCGAGTTCGCCGGCTACAACCAGAGCACCGAGATCCTCGGCCGGCAGATCACCCCCACCGAGATCCGCAAGATCCTCGACGACAACGGTCTGGTGGCCAACGGCACCCACACCCAGATCCGGGCGGACACTTTCCAGCAGCAGCTCGACATCGCCGAGGAACTCGGCATGAAGAACATCGGCACCGGCAGCGACCCGACCAACAGCGCGTACAAGGCCGACTGGGACGCCGCCGCCGACACCTGGAACGAGCTGGGCCGCCAGGCCCGCGCCCGGGGGATGCGGCTGTACACGCACAACCACGACGTCGCGTACAGCTTCCTGCTCGACTCCGGCCCGACGGACGAGCTGGGCCACCCCACCCGCTCTTCCGGGCTCCGCCGGCTGGAGTACTTCTTCGGCCGCACCGACCCCCGGTACGTCTTCTTCGAGCTCGACATCTACTGGGCCTACGTGGCCCGCTACAAGCACCAGAAGTACGTCGACCCGGCCGGCCAGGAGAAGACCGACCTGTTCGACCCGATCCTCAACGTGGCCGAGCGCACCACCCGGTTCCCGCTGTTCCACGCGAAGGACGGCAACAAGAACACCGCCGTGCCCAACGGCTACGAGATGACCCCGCTGGGCACGGGCGACATCAACTTCCAGCAGTTCTTCCAGACCATCGGAGAACGGGACTTCCACCACGCCAACTGGGAGCAGGACACCGCGCCCGGCGGCCTCGCGAACGCGGCCCAGTCGCTCGACTTCGCGGCCGTGAGCTACCAGAACATGTCCGAGCTGACCATCTACACCAAGTGCTGACCAGCCACATCAGGCGCTGACCCCGGCCGGACCGGCCCGACGACGCCGGCCCCGCCGCTTCCGCAGCGGCGGGGCCGTGCCACGTGCTCTCCCGGGCCGCACGTCGCGACCCGTGGGCGTCAACGGTCGAGGACCAGGCTGACCTTCTGGAACTCCTTGAGGTCGCGGTAGCCGCACTTGGCCATCGCCCGGCGCAGCCCGCCGAACAGGTTGAGCTGGCCGTCCGGCTCGTCGGCCGGGCCGAACAGCAGCCGCTCCATCTCACCCAGCGGCTCGCCGGCCACCTCGAACGCGCCGCGCGGCAGCGACGGGTGGCTGGCCGCCGAGTGCCACCACGCGCCGCCGGCCGGGGCCTCCGCGCACAGCGACAGCGGCTCGCCGAGCATCACCGCGTCCGCGCCGCAGCCCAGCGCCTTGGCGATGTCGCCGGAGGTCTGGATGTCGCCGTCGGCGATCAGGTGCACGTACCGGCCGCCGGTCTCGTCGAGATAGTCGCGGCGGGCCGCGGCGGCGTCGGCGATCGCGGTGGCCATCGGCACCCGGATGCCGAGCACCGACTCGGTGGTCGACCACTCGTCGCCGCCGATGCCGACGATCACGCCGGCCGCACCGGTGCGCATCAGGTGCAGCGCCGTCTTGTAGTCGGTGCAGCCACCGACGATGACCGGGAGGTCGAGGTCGGCGATGAACTCCTTGAGGTTCAGCGGCTCGTCGGTGGTGGAGACGTGCTCCGCCGAGACGATGGTGCCCTGGATGACCAGGATGTCCACGCCCGCGTCGAGGATCACCGGGGCCAGCGCCAGGGTGTGCTGCGGGGAGACCCGCACGGCCACCGTGCCGCCGCCGGCCCGCAGCTCGCGTACCCGCTCGGCGATGAGGTCGGGACGGATCGGCTCGGCGTACACCTCCTGGAGCCGCTTGGTGGCGCGGGCGTCCTCGTCGAGGGCGGCCAGCTCCTCCAGGATCCTGGTCGGGTTCTCGTACCGGGTCCACAGGCCCTCGACGTTGAGCACGCCGAGCCCGCCGAGCTGGCCGAGCCGCACGGCGGACGCCGGGCTCATCGTCGCGTCCGAGGGGTGCCCCACGCAGGGGATGCCGAACTGGTACGCGTCGAGCTGCCACGTCGTGGAGACGTCGTCGACGTCCCGGGTGCGGCGGCTGGGCACGATGGCGATGTCGTCCAGGTGGTAACCGCGCTGCGCGGTCTTGCCCAGTCCGATCTCGACCACGTCACGCATGGTGGCTCCAGGTGGTGTCGGGGGTGGTGGGTCAGCGGGAGTGGTAGTTGGGCGCCTCGACGGTCATCTGGATGTCGTGCGGGTGGCTCTCCTTGAGCCCGGCCGCCGTGATCCGGATGAGCTGACCGCGCCGGTGCAGGTCGGAGATCGTCTCGGCACCGGCGTACCCCATCGCCAGCCGCAGCCCGCCGATGAGCTGGTGGGCGACCTGGGAGAGCGGGCCCCGGTAGGGCACCTGGCCCTCCACGCCCTCGGGGACCAGCTTCTCGTCGTTGGTCACGTCCTGCTGGAAGTAGCGGTCCTTCGAGTACGACTTGGCCTGCCCCCGCGACTGCATCGCGCCGAGCGAGCCCATCCCCCGGTACGCCTTGTACTGCTTGCCGTTGATGAAGATCAGCTCGCCGGGGCTCTCCTCGCAGCCGGCCAGCAGGCTGCCGAGCATCACCGTGTCGGCGCCGGCCACGAGGGCCTTGGCGATGTCGCCGGAGTATTGGATGCCGCCGTCGCCGATCACCGGGACGCCGGCCGGGCGGGCGGCCCGCGCCGCCTCCATGATCGCGGTGATCTGCGGCACCCCGACCCCGGCGACGATCCGGGTGGTGCAGATCGCGCCCGGGCCCACCCCGACCTTCACGCCGTCGGCACCGGCCTCGACCAGGGCCTTCGCCCCGGTGTACGTGGCTACGTTGCCGCCGACGATGTCGATCGTCACGTCCTTCTTGAGCTGGCGGACCATGTCCAGCACCGCCCGCTGGTGGCCGTGGGCGGTGTCCACGATGATCACGTCGACGCCCGCGTCGACCAGCGCCCGGGCTCGCTTGTAGCCGTCCTCGCCCACGCCGACGGCGGCGGCCACCCGGAGCCGGCCGGCGTCGTCCTTGGTCGCGTTCGGGTACTGCTCGCTCTTGGTGAAGTCCTTCACGGTGATCAGCCCGCGCAGCCGGCCCGCGCCGTCGACGATCGGCAGCTTCTCGACCTTGTGCTGACGCAGCAGGGCCAGCGCCTCGTCCTTGCTGACCCCGACCGGGGCGGTGACCAGCGGAGTGCGGGTCATGATCTCGCGGACCGGGGTGGCCGGCTCGGAGACGAAGCGCATGTCCCGGTTGGTGACGATGCCGACGAGCTGCCCCTCGCCGTCGACCACGGGGACGCCGGAGATGCGGTACCGGCCGCAGAGCGCGTCGACGTCGCGCAGGGTGTCGTCGGGGCTCGCGGTCACCGGGTTGGTGATCATCCCGGACTCGGAGCGCTTGACCAGGTCGACCTGGAGCGCCTGGTCCTCGACGGAGAGGTTGCGGTGCAGCACGCCGATGCCGCCCTGGCGGGCCATGGCGATCGCCATCCGCCCCTCGGTGACGGTGTCCATCGCGCTGGAGAGCAGCGGCACGGTCAGCTCGACGTTGCGGGTCAGCCGGGTGCGGGTGTTGACCCGGCTGGGCACGACGTCCGACTCGCCCGGCTGGAGGAGCACATCGTCGAAGGTCAGCCCGAGCGGGACCACCCGCGCGGAACCGGCGGGCAGTTCGGGCAGATGGCCGCCCAGCTCGCCGGTGTCGGCGCCGGCCGGAAGATCGATGCTGGGCGAATTGTCCACGATTGCTCTCCTGAGCTGGGTCGGGCGGGCTTCGGCGAGGTGGCGCGCGCGGACGTCCGGCGCGCGCCAGGTGAGGACGCGTCAGTGTCATCGTACCCATCGCCCCAGGCCGCCCCCGCCGGAGCCGGGCCGGTGGACGACGCTGCGTGACGCTCACCCCCGCCGAGGCCGACGCGGGGTGACCGGCCGGACGGGGGCGGGCGTCCGGCGGTCGTGGGGTCTACGGTGAGGGGGTGCACGACGAGCCCATCGACCCGTTCAACGGCGACCCGGCCGATCCGGCGGCGGAGCTGCACGACCCGGCGGACGACGACACGCTCGACCCGCTGACCGAGGTCGAGCGGCAGGACGTGCTGGAGGACCTGGCCGACCTGGAGATCTACCAGGCCCTACTGGCCCCCGTCGGCGTGCGCGGGCTGGTCATCGAGTGCGAGGACTGCCGCGAGCCGCACTACTTCGACTGGGACCTGTTGCGGGGCAACCTGCGCCACCTCCTCAGCTCCGGCCGCCCCCGGGTGCACGAGCCGGCCTACGACCCGGACCCGGACCACTACGTCACCTGGGACTACGCCCGGGGATACGCCGACGGCGTGCACGACACCCTCACCGAGGGCGCCGAGGACGACCCGACCCCCTGAGATCCGCCCCGCGCTTCCCGAACCCCGGCGGGCTCCCCCGCACTCGGCGGACCTCCCGAAGCCGCCGCTCGTCGGCCACGCTCCGTCACCGCCGAAAGACCCGCCATTGCGGCCAGCCGACCTGACTCTGCGCAACCACCCGCCAACCCCCCACGACATCACTCATCCCCTTTGCTCTGCACCCACCTACGCAACACCGCCAAAGAGCTGGGCATACGCAGAAACGTGTGCGGCGGGGATCGCAACGGCCGGTCACGATTCGTGAACCGTTGCGTATCCGGGTGCAGAGCAAAGGTGCCGGAGGGATTGGCGTCACCAGCCGGCGAAATCACGCCGCGTCACGTGCGATGACGAGCGGAGAGTGCGGACAGCGCCGCCCGATCGGGCCGCGCTCGCCCCGACCGGGCCACCATGCGGGAGCGCGAGTGCGCCAACGCCCCACCACCTCCCACCACCTCCCGCCGCGTGGGGGTGAGTCAGGTGACCAGGCCGGCGCGGAAGCCGGCGGCCACCGCGTGCGCACGGTCCCGGGCGCCGAGCTTGCGGAACAGCCGGCGGGCGTGCGTCTTGACGGTGTCCTCCGAGACGAACAGCTCACGACCGATCTCGGCGTTGCTCTTGCCCTCGGCCATGCCGAGCAGCACCTGGAGCTCCCGCTCCGTCAGTCCGATCGCGCCCCGGCCGCCACGGGTCGGAGCGGGGCGCTGCCCTGCCGCCGCCGGGGTCTCCCCCTCGCCGGCCGCCTCCACCTCGTCGTCGCCACGCTGCACCGGCACGACGGCCGGCGTACCGCCCGCCGCCGCCTCGGGCCCGGGCGGCCAGGCCGCTCCGGAGTTGGGCGGGCCGGGCTTGGCCGGGGCGCGCCCGGCCGGCGCGGAGCGGACCGGCCCGCCGACGGAGGCGGCG
This sequence comes from Micromonospora sp. NPDC057141, assembly GCF_042670805.1. Lineage (NCBI taxonomy): Bacteria > Bacillati > Actinomycetota > Actinomycetes > Micromonosporales > Micromonosporaceae > Micromonospora > Micromonospora sp. NPDC057141. The sequence goes on from NZ_JBHUVA010000010.1 coordinate 117,110, forward strand.
TCCCGGGCCGGGTCGGTCACCCGGCTGCGGGTGGCGCGACCGGGTGCCGAGAGCAGCAGCAGGGCCTTGGCCACCGCGCTGGTCAGGTCGTGGTCGGTGCCCTGGATCAGCCCTCGGGCGCCGGCACCGATGGTGGCGGCGGCGGCCTCGGACTCCTCCGCGCCGAGCAGCAGCACCGCGGCCTGCGGGGCGCGGGCCAGCACCCGCCGGACGAAGCCGGCGCTGTCCGGCCGCGTGAGGGCGGTGTCGGCTAGCACGACGTCCGCCGGGACCTCCGCCAGGCGCAGCATCACCTCGGGATCGGAGACGGCGGTACGGACGGCGGCGGACAGTCCGAGCCGCGCCGCCGCGGAGGTCAGTTGCTGCGCGGCGAGCGGTGTCCGAACGCACACGAGGACGGTACGCACTGTGGTCTCCTCTCCGACCCCGAGCAGACCACGGGGAGGTCGCCTCGGGTGGGCGTTCCCGCCAATCCTTCGAACTTTTCCGACAGATAGGGCATATCAGTCAGATTGTCCGAGCTGTTCGATCACACACGTGTGAGCCGGAGCAAGGCGGGGTACCGGGGAGCCCGAGCCGGAAACGGTGCGTCCGCGCGGCCGTCGCCCGGACACCGGTCAACTGAGGATCTCCGCGGTGCCGCGCGGGAGGAGGGATGCTGATGTCGAACGTACGCAGGCTGCCCGGACCCATCGTCGACCTCTGGGACTGGCAGCGGCTCGGTGCCTGCCGGGGCCGCGACAGTGCCCAGTTCTTCCACCCGGACGGCGAACGCGGCTCCTCCCGGCTGCGCCGGGAGTCCGGTGCCAAGGCGGTCTGCCGGGCCTGCCCGGTGCGCGCCGAGTGCGCCGCGCACGCCCTCGCCGTCCGTGAGCCCTACGGGGTGTGGGGCGGCTTCAGCGAGGCGGAGCGGCTGCGGCTGCTCGCGGTGGGCTGGGAGGACCTGGCCGACCGCCGGCAGGCACGGGTCGACGTGGCCCGCCTGGAGGCCCGCCTGGGCCGACCGCACAAGTCCACCATGCCGGCGCAGCACAGCGTCGCCTGACCGCCACCACCCGCCGGACCGGCCACGGCCGGGTGACCGTCTCGCCGCTCGCCACGCCCACGAACGGGTTACCGCCCGCCGGCACGCCGTCCGCCACGCCCACGGCCGAGTAGCCGGCGCGCCGGCGCGTGACCGCTCGGCGGTCAGCGGACGGTGACCCGGACGGTGTGCCAGCCGGTCGCGCCGTCCGGGTCGACGCGCTGCCGGCGTTCGGTCTGCGTCTCGCCGTCGGCGTCGGTGGCCCGCACCTGGAGGGTGTGCTCGCCGGTGGTGGCCGTCCACTGCCAGGACCACTGCACCCAGGTGTCCACCGAGACCGCCGGGGCGAGCGTCGCCTCCCGCCACGGGCCGTCGTCGACGCGTACCTCGACCCGGCGGATGCCCCGGTGCTGGGCCCAGGCCACCCCGGCCACCATGACCGGTCCGGCGGTGAGCCGGTTGCGGGGGCGGGGGGTGTCGATCCGGGACTGGGTCTTGATCGGCCCCTGCGCCGACCAGCCCCGGGGCACCCAGTACGCGTCGAAGTCGGCGAAGCTGGTCAGCTCCAGCTCGGTCACCCACTTGCAGGCCGAGACGTAGCCGTACAGGCCGGGCACCACCATCCGTACCGGAAAGCCGTGCTCGACCGGCAGCGGCTCGCCGTTCATGCCCACCGCGAGCAGGGCGTCCCGGCCGTCGCGCAGCACCGCCGTCGGGGTGCCGCAGGTCCAGCCGTCGACCGAGCGCCCGACCACCTGGTCCGCGCCCTCCTCCGGCTGCGCCTCGTCGAGCAGCTCCCGGATCGGCACGCCCAGCCACCGGGCGTTGCCGATCAGGTCCCCGCCCACCTCGTTCGACACGCAGGCCAGCGTGACGTACCGCTCGACCATGGGGCGGGCCAGCAGGTCGGCGAAGCTCAGCTCGATCGGGTTGCGCACCCGGCCGTGGACGCGCAGCCACCAGTTCTCCGGGTCGACCTGCGGCACCACCAGGGCGGTGTCGATCCGGTAGAACCCGGAGGTGGGGCTGACGTAGGGGGCGAGCTGGGTGAGGGAGAGATCCGCCCCGGCCGGCACGGCCGGGGCGGGCGAGGCCGGCGCGGGCAGGGCGACCGCCTGCCGGGCCGCCGACACCCCGCGCCGCCCGGCCAGCCAGTGCCCGCCCAGCCCGGTCACGACGGCCGCGCCGGTCAGCGCGCCGACCCCGGTCAGGAACCGCCGCCGCCCCTCGGGATGCACCGGATGCAAGGAAGGGCCCCTTGTTAACAGGGGGGTGTCAACAAGGGGCCCTTCCTTGCTCACGGCGGCGGTGGGTGGGGTCCACGGCCAGGGGTCGGGGTGCAGGGGGCCGGCCAGCAGGATCCAGAGCGCCAGCGCGCCGAGGGCCGCCCCGACCAGCGCCGGCAGCGCGGCGACGGCGTCCGCGCCGGCCCGGGTCAGCGCGGCGGCCACCCCGAGAGCGGCGAACGCCGCGATGCCCGCCAGGCCGAACCACAGCCGGCGGGCGGCGAGAACGCCGAGCAGCGCCGCGAAGCCGGCCAGCAGCAGCGCCGTCCCGGTCAGCAGGGCGATCTTGTCGTACGTGCCGAAGACGGCGATGCCGAACTGCTTGACCGGCTCGGGGACGGTGTCCACGACCAGCCCTCCGACCGCGACCAGTGGTGCCGACCGGGGGCCGGTCAGCACCGCCACCGGTTCGGCGGTGCCGATCGCCACGGCGGCGGCGGTGATCCCGGCCAGCGCGGCGTACCCGCGCGAGATGGTGCCCATCCGCCCAGTGTTTCCGACGGGGCCGGGGCAGCGACAGGTACGTCAGCGTTCCGTAAGCAACAGCGGATACGCGTCAGGGCACGCCGTGGGGAGCCGGCGTGCCCTGAACGTGTCGTACGGCTGGGTCAGAAACCCGGGCCGTGCTGGTGGCCGTGGCCGTGCGAGTGACCGTGGCCACCGGCGGCGGCCGGCTCGGCCTTCTCCGGCTTCTCCACCACCAGGCTCTCGGTGGTGAGCAGCAGGCCGGCGATCGAAGCGGCGTTGGTGACGGCGTTGCGGGTCACCTTCACCGGGTCGATGATGCCGGACGCGGCCAGGTCGACGTAGTCGCCGATGGCGGCGTCTAGGCCGTGGCCCCAGTCCATGCCGGCGACCTTCTGCACCACCACGTAGCCGTCGTGGCCGGCGTTCTGGGCGATCCAGCGCAGCGGCTCGACCAGCGACTTGCGCACGATCGAGACGCCGGTCTTCTCGTCACCGGTGAAGCCGAGGTCGTCGTCGAGCACCGGCAGGATCTGCGCCAGGGCGGCACCGCCACCCGGGACCGTGCCCTCCTCGACGGCGGCCTTGGTCGCGGCGATGGCGTCCTCGATGCGGTGCTTGCGCTCCTTCATCTCGACCTCGGTCGCCGCGCCCACCTTGATGACCGCGATGCCGCCGGAGAGCTTCGCCAGCCGCTCGGCCAGCTTCTCCCGGTCCCAGTCGGAGTCCGAGGCCTCGATCTCCTTGCGGATCTGGGCGACCCGGTCGGCGACCTCGCTGGCCTGGCCACCGCCGTCGATGACGGTGGTGTTCTCCTTGTCGACCACGACGCGCCGGGCGGTGCCGAGCACCTCCAGGCCGACCTGGTCCAGCTTGTAGCCCAGCTCCGGGGCGACCAGCTCGGCGCCGGTGAGGATCGCCATGTCCTGGAGCATCGCCTTGCGGCGGTCGCCGAAGCCGGGGGCCTTGACCGCGCAGACCTTGAGGGTCTTGCGGATCGAGTTGACCACCAGCGTGGACAGGGCCTGGCCCTCGACGTCCTCGGCGACGATCAGCAGCGGCTTGCTGTTCTGGAGGACCTTCTCCAGCAGCGGCAGCAGCTCCTCGATCGCCGAGATCTTCTGCGTGGTGATCAGGATGTACGGGTCCTCCAGGACCGACTCCTGACCCTCCACGTCGGTGACGAAGTTGGGGGAGATGAAGCCCTTGTCGAACTGGAGACCCTCGGTCACGTCCAGCTCGGTGGTGAGGGCTGAGCCCTCCTCGACGGTGATGACGCCGTCGCGGCCGACCCGCTCCATCGCCTCGGCGATCAGCTCGCCGATGGTGGCGTCCTGCGCGGAGATCGTCGCGACGTGCGCGATCGACTTCTTGTCGGCGACCTCGACGGCCCGGTCGAGCAGGGCCTCGGAGACCTTCGCCGCCGCCGCGTCGATGCCGCGCTTGAGGCCGGACGGGTTGGCGCCGGCCGTCACGTTGCGCAGGCCCTCGCGGACCATGGCCTGGGCCAGCACGGTCGCGGTGGTGGTCCCGTCGCCGGCGACGTCGTTGGTCTTGGTCGCCACCTCCTTGACCAGCTGCGCGCCGAGGTTCTCGTACGGGTTGGTGAGCTCGATCTCCTTGGCGATGGTCACGCCGTCGTTGGTGATCGTGGGCGCACCGAATTTCTTGTCCAGGACGACGTTGCGCCCGCGCGGGCCGAGAGTGACCTTGACCGTGTCCGCGAGGGCGTTGACACCGTGCTCCAGCAGGTGCCGGGCGTCGTCCGAGAAGCTCAGGATCTTCGCCATCTGTATCCCTTCGAAGCGTCACTGCCCCGGCCCGGCGAGCCGGACCGGGGCAGTGGCACTGATCGGTTGCTTACTTCTCGATGACCGCGAGGACGTCGCGGGCGGAGAGCACCAGGTACTCCTCGCCGGCGTACTTGACCTCGGTGCCGCCGTACTTCGAGTAGAGGACGGTGTCGCCGACCTTGACGTCGATCGGCACACGGTTGCCCTTGTCGTCGATCCGGCCCGGGCCGACAGCGAGGACGGTGCCCTCCTGCGGCTTCTCCTTGGCGGTGTCGGGGATCACGATGCCCGACGCCGTGGTGGTCTCAGCCTCGTTCGCCTGGACCACGATGCGGTCCTCGAGCGGCTTGATCGCAACCTTGGTCGCGGTAGTCACGGGCATACCCTCCTGGGGTACTGGTTTCGTTGCTGGACGGCGGGGCCGACCAGCGTCAATCTGCCACATGCCACCGGGCGGGGCCGTCGTCGCGGGTGCCGGTCCGCCTGGCGTCAAACCCCCGGGCACGGGGCCCGGAAGCTGGCACCCTCGATGGGAGAGTGCTAATCGCAGGTTAGGCCGTGGCTAGCACTCCGTCAAGGAGAGTGCCAACGCGTCGCCCGTCGTGTCGCCACAGTTCCGCCACTCGTTACCGCGACACGCCGCCAGCGCCGACCCCGGGCCCCACCAACCTCCGACACCACCACCGCCGTCGGCCAGCCGCCGCCCGGGCCCGACAATGGGCACGTGGATCTCGACCAGTTCGCCGCCCTGCGTACCCCCGAGGGGTCGGCCGCGCTCGCCGCGGCGGCCGAGGTGGCCGGCGGCGACCCGCTGGCCGCGGCGGCCGCGCTCCGCTCGGCCGGGGTGCCCGCCGCGCTGGCCGCCGCCGCGCTGACCCAGGCCGAGCTGCGCCGCCGGGCCGTCGGCAAGTTCGGGCCGGCGGCGGCCGGCATGCTCCTCACCCGCGCCGGCCTGGAGCAGGCCACCCGGGGCGTGGTCGCGGCCCGGCGGGCCGACCGGCTGCGCGCGGCCGGGGTGCGCACCCTCGCCGACCTGGGCTGCGGCCTCGGGGCCGACGCGCTCGCCGCCGCCCGCGCCGGCATCCGGGTGTACGGGGTGGAGGCCGACCCGGTCACCGCCGCGATGGCCGCCGCGAACGCCGAGGCCGCCGGGCTGGCCGACCGCTTCACGGTGGAGTGCGGCGACGCCACGGCGTTCGACGTGTCCCGGGTCGACGCGGCGTTCTGCGACCCGGCGCGGCGCAGGGCCGGCACTGGTCGGCGGATCTTCGACCCGAACGCCTACTCGCCGCCGTGGGACTTCGTCACCGCGCTGGCCGAGCGGGTGCCGCACACCGTCGTGAAGGTGGCCCCCGGGCTGGACCACGCGCTGATCCCGGCCGGCGCGGAGGCGGAGTGGGTCAGCGTGGGTGGCGACCTGGTCGAGGCGGCCCTGTGGTGCGGCCGGCTGGCCGAGGTCCCCCGCCGCGCGACCGTGGTGAAGGAAGGCTGTCATCAGCTCACCGGCTCGGGCGCGGCCGAGGCGGCGGTCGGCCCGGTCCGCCGGTACGTCCACGACCCCGACCCGGCGGTGGTCCGCGCTCACCTGGTGGCGGAGCTGGCCGGCGAGCTGGACGCCACGCTCGCCGACCCGACCATCGCCTACCTGTACGCCGACGCCCCCGGCGCGACGCCGTTCGCCCGCTGCCTGGAGGTGACCGACGTGCTGCCGTTCTCGCTGAAGCGGCTGCGCGCCCTGCTGCGGGAACGCGCGGTGGGCCGGGTGGAGATCCTCAAGCGCGGCTCGGCGCTGGAGCCGGAGCGGCTGCGGCGCGACCTGCGGCTGGCCGGCCCGGAGGCGGCGAGCCTGGTGCTGACCCGGGTGGCGGGCGCGCCGACCGTGCTGGTCTGCCGCCCGGTGACGATTCCGCTGGATCGTGAGGCGGCGGCGGGCTAGCTTGTCGGGCATGGCGGGACAGGGGACTCCGGCGACGGCGCTGCTGACGAAGCGGAAGATCCGGCACAGCACCCACCCGTACGACGTGTCGCCGGACGCGCCGAACTACGGCGCGCTCGTCGCGGCGGCCCTGGGCGTGCCCCCGGAGCGGGTGTTCAAGTCGCTGGTGACCGAGGTCGACGGCGCGCTCGCGGTGGCGGTGGTGCCGGTGACCGGCGAGCTGGACCTCAAGGCCCTCGCCGCCGCGCTCGGCGGCAAGCGGGCGACGATGGCCGACCGGGCGGCGGCGGAGCGGGCCACCGGCTACGTGCGCGGCGGGATCAGCCCGCTCGGCCAGCGCAAGCGGCTGCCCACGGTGCTGGACGCCTCCGCGCTGACCCACGACACGGTGTACGTCTCGGCGGGCCGGCGGGGCCTCCAACTCCAACTCGTCCCGGCCGACCTGGTCGCCCTCACCGACGCCACCACCGCCCCCATCGCCGCCGGCTGACCCGAGCATCGCCCGATCGCCGCGCCCGAGGCGCGGCCCTTCGGCCTGCCCCGCTTTCGGGGCGGTTAGGGCGGGGTGTCAGGCACGTTGCTGAATTGTTACCGCCGCCAACAAACTTCTGACCTCGGCGGTCTTGTGCCGGGAGTGTGACGCGCAATACGTTGCCGGACACAACAAAACACCGCTCCACTCCCACTCCCCCACCCCCGAAAGGACCCGTGCAGATGCGCAAGGGCTTCCTCACCTTCGCCGCCGTGGGCCTGCTGGCCACCGGCAGCATGGCCGCCTGCGGCGAGAACTCCGACGGCGGCGACCAGGCCGGATCCTCCGACAAGACGCCGAAGATCGGCGTGATCCTGCCGGACAGCAAGTCCTCCGCCCGCTGGGAGGGCGCGGACCGCAAGTTCCTCCAGGCCGCTTTCGAGGCCGCCGGCGTCAAGTACGACATCCAGAACGCGCAGGGCGACAAGACCGCCTTCCAGACCATCGCGGACCAGATGATCACCAACGGGGTGACCACCCTGATGATCGTCAACCTGGACTCGGGCACCGGCAAGGCCGTGCTCGACAAGGCCAAGTCGCAGGGCGTCGCCACGATCGACTACGACCGGCTCACGCTGGGCGGCTCCGCGCAGTACTACGTCAGCTTCGACAACGAGGCCGTCGGCAAACTCCAGGGCGAGGGTCTGGCCAAGTGCCTGACCGACAAGGGCGCCAAGAACCCGGCGATCGCCTACCTCAACGGCTCGCCGACCGACAACAACGCGACCCTGTTCAAGAACGGGTACGACTCGGTGCTCAAGCCGAAGTTCGACTCGAAGGAATACACCAAGGTCGCCGACGACTCGGTGCCGGACTGGGACAACACGCAGGCCGCCACCATCTTCGAGCAGCAGCTCACCAAGGCCAACGGCAAGATCGACGGCGTGCTGGCCGCCAACGACGGCCTCGGCAACGCCGCCATCTCCGTGCTGAAGAAGAACAAGCTCAACGGCAAGGTCCCGGTGACCGGGCAGGACGCCACCCCGCAGGGCCTGCAGAACATCCTCGCCGGAGACCAGTGCATGACGGTCTACAAGGCCGTCAAGCAGGAGGCGGACGCCGCCGCCGAGCTGGCCATCGCCGTCGCCAAGGGCGAGACGAAGGACACCGGCCAGACGGTCAAGGACGGTAGCCGGGACGTGCCGGCCGTGCTGCTGACCCCGAAGGCGATCTACAAGGACAACGTCAAGGACGTCGTCGTCGACGGCTTCGTCACCAAGGAAGAGCTCTGCACCGCCGACTACGCCAAGCTCTGCACCGAAGCCGGCATCAGCTGACCCGTACGCCGACCGTCGTACCCGCCAGGCGACGCCGCCCGGCACGGTGACCCCGTGCC